>NZ_JBHWZP010000055.1:0-38162 GCF_042728395.1 Streptomyces sp. NPDC060205 | reverse complement strand
GTCCCCGCGCCCCTTGGGGTGGCGGGCGCGCGTCGTCGGCCGGCGGCCGGGGCCGGGGCGCAGCCCCGCCCCGGAGGGGCGCGGGGAACTGCGCGGCCCGCCCCCACCGGCCGTCAGCCAACCGCACCGCCCCACCACCGGCCCGCAGCCGACCGCATCGTCCTGCCCCCTCAGGGGCGCGGGGAACTGCGCGACAAGCCCCCACCGGCCGGCTGCCGAGGACGTACCCGCAGTCCCGCTCTTCGGGGGCGCGGGGAACTGCGCGGGTCACCCCCACCGGCCCGCAGCCGACCAGCCTCCGTGGGCCGGGCAGGGGCGCAGCCCTCGTCCTGCCCCCTCAGGGGCGCGGGGAACTGCGCGACCAGCCCCCACCGAGCCGCACCCGACAGTCAGCGCCCGCTTCTCAGGGGCGCGGGGAACGGCGCGAGCAACCCCCACCGACCCGCACCCGACGAACTGCCCAGCCGACCGCAGGTCACAACGCTCGGCGATGAGTTCCGCGCCCCGTCGCGGTCTACCGCACGTGGACGCCACGACACCCGACGTACTCGTACTGCCCGGCCCCGTCACCAAGGACGACGTGCCGAGGCTCTGCGAAGCCGTGCGCGCACGGCTGCAGAACACCACGGCCCACGTCGTCGTCTGCGACGTCGCGGACCTGGGCCCGCCGGGCCTGACGACCATCGACGCCCTGGCCAGGATGCAGCTGGCGGCCCGCCGCGCCGGAGGCCGCCTGCGACTCCGCTCCCCGGACCCCGCCCTACGCGCCCTGCTCGCCCTCGTCGCCCTGCCCTTCGAGCTGGAGCGGCAGCCCGAACAGCGGGAACCACCGCTGCGTGTCGAGGAAGCAGTGGAATCCCGTGATCCGCCCCTCTGAGATCTCCAGGACCTGCACGGCCCACGCCGTACGCCCACCCGTCTCTGGATCCGGCTTGTACTGGGCGAAGCCCGGCAGGCCGTTCACCGCGACCGGGACCAGATGGGAGTCCGCACAGGCCGCACCGAGCGTCGTCATGAAGCCCGTGATGTCCGCGGGCCCGGTCAGCCACAGGTCGAACGGCGGCATCGTCATCACGGCGTCCTCGTGCAGGAGGGCCGTCAGCGCCGCCATGTCGTACCCCTCGAAGGCAGCCACATAGCGGTCGAGCAGTTTCTGCTGCTCCTCGTCGAGCGGATCGGAGGTGACGGCCCGCGCCGCCGCGCTTCCGTCGCCGCTCTCCGAGAGCGTCGCCCGCGCCCGCTGCAGCGCGCTGTTCACGGAGGCGACCGTCGTGCCGAGCAATTCGGCCACCTCGCTCGCCTTCCAGGCCAGCACCTCACGCAGGATGAGCACGGCCCGCTGCTTGGGCGGCAGCTGCTGCAGGGCGGCCATGAAGGCGAGGCGCACCGACTCCTTGGCCACGGCGGCCTCGGCCGGGTCGGCGACCGTCGGCAGCACCCGCGCGTCCGGCATCGGCTCCAGCCAGGTGTTGTCCGCGCGCGGCGTCAGCGCGGCCTGCGCGAGGGGCGTGGAGTCCGTCAGATCCATGGGCCTGGCCCGCTTGTTGCCGGCGGTCAGCATGTCCAGGCAGACGTTCGTCGCGATCCGGTACAGCCATGACCGCATCGAGGAGCGGCCCTCGAACTTGTCGTAGCTGCGCCAGGCGCGCACCAGCGTGTCCTGGACCGCGTCCTCGGCCTCGAAGGACGAGCCGAGCATCCGGTAGCAGTACCCCGTCAGCTCGACCCGGTGCTTCTCCAGCCGGACATCGAGGTCTTCCACCGTCGCCGTACCGTCGCTCATAGCCAACCCACCCCTGTGGCCTTGTCCGCCGTGCGAGCACCGCCTCATTGCGGTACCGGCACTCCGGAAGCTACCGCAGCCCACTGACAATGGCCCCCCGAGACGGAAAAGGTGCAGGTCAGGACAGTAACTGTCCTGACCTGCACCCCCATGTGCGCCGGTTGCCCCCGGTGAGTCCCGGGTCTGTCAGTGCTGCACGGCCACCAGGCGCCGCTGCGTGCGGGCCGCGTGCGACCCGAGCACCGTGATGCCCACGACCCCGACCACCGCCAGCAGGCCGAGCGCGACCGTCCCGGCCCAGCCGCCGGAGTGGTAGGCGACCGCGCCGAGCGTGCCGCCCGCGCTGGAGCCCAGGTAGTAGGCGGACTGGTAGAGCGCCGAGGCCTGGGCGCGGCCCTCCTTCGCCGTGTGGCTGACGGAGGAGGACGCCACCGCGTGCCCGGCGAAGAACCCGGCCGTGATCAGCACCAGACCGAGCAGCACGAACGGCAGCGAGTCGGCCAGCGACACCAGCAGACCCGCGGCCGTCGTGGCGCCCGCGAGATACAGCGCGCCGCGCCGACCGAGCCGGCCCACCAGCTTCCCGGCGGTCGACGCCGAGACCGTACCGACCAGGTAGACCAGGAAGATCGAGCCGATGAGGCCCTGCGGCAGGGAGAACGGGGCGTCGGTGAGGCGGTAGCCGATCACCGTGTAGACGGCGCCGAACACCGTCATGAACAGCGCGCCGATCGCGTACAGCCTGCGCAGCAGCGGGTTCGCGAGGTGGTCGCGGACCGTGCGGACCAGCGCCGCGGGGCGCAGCGAACCCGCCTTGAAGTGCTTGGGTGCGGGAAGCAGCAGCCGGAAGGCGACCGCGCAGCTCACCGCGATCACGCCGATCGTCCCGACGGCGACCCGCCAGCCCCACTCCTGCGCGACCCAGCCGGTGATGATCCGGCCGCTCATCCCGCCGACGCTGTTGCCCGCGACGAACAGGCCGATGGCGGTGATCAGTGCCTTCGGCCGTACCTCCTCCGCCAGGTACGCCGTCGCCGAGGCGGGCAGTCCGGCCAGCGCCGCGCCCTGGACGGCCCGCAGCGCGACCAGCCAGCCGACCGAGGGGGCGAAGGGCACGAGCAGTCCGACGGTCACCGCGACCGAGAGCGACGCCGTCATCAACGTACGCCGCCCGAACCGCTCGGAGAGCGCGCTCAGCGGCAGGACGAACAGGGCCAGTGCGCCGGTCGCCGCCGACACCGTCCAGCTCGCGCTGCTCGCCGTGACCCCGAAGTCGTGCGAGATCAGGGGGAGAAGGGCCTGGGTGGAGTAGAGGAGCGCGAAGGTCGCGACCCCGGCGAGGAACAGGGCGAAGCTCATCCGGCGGTAGCCGGGCCCGCCCGGGGTCAGCCGGGTGTCGACGGGCACCACGTCGGTGGGGACGGCGGCTTGGGAGGGAGTGGCGGCGGCGGAGGGGGCGACCACGCGGGTGGGCGCCCCGGTACTGGCGGAAGGCATGTTTCGAACCTAAAGTCCTCCCCGTCATCCGTCCAATGCATGGAATCGCCATAATCGTTCCCGTGATGCATCAGCAGAGGTCAGAGGGTCGCCTGTCACCGTCCGGTGACACAGAAGACATCGTCGCCGTGCTCGCCCCGCGTCTGGCGTACTTCGCCGGCGTCGCCCGCACCGAGCACGTTACGCGGGCCGCGCAGGAGATGCAGGTCCCGCAGTCGACGCTGTCCCGGGCGATGGTCCGCCTCGAACAGGACCTGGGGGTGGACCTCTTCGCCCGCCGCGGCCGCACGGTCTCCCTCACGGCGGCCGGCCGTACGTTCCTCGGCTCCGTGGAGCGGGCGCTCGCCGAGATCGAGCGGGCCGCCGACGAGGTACGGGCCGACGCCGACCCCGCCACCGGCAAGGTCGCCTTCGGCTTCCTGCACACCATGGGCTCCGAGACGGTCCCGGCACTGATCCGGGCCTTCCGCGTCGACCACCCCCGCGTCCGCTTCAGCCTCGTCCAGAACTACGGCGAGGCGATGATCGAGCGCCTGCGTTCCGGCGAACTCGACCTCTGCCTCACGTCCCCCGTCCCGGACGCCCCCGACCTGGTCGGCCGCCGTCTGGACGAACAGAAGCTGCGCCTGGTGGTCCCCGCCGACCACCGTCTCGCCTCCCGTCGCCGGATCCGCCTCGCGGAGGCCGCCGACGAGACCTTCGTGACCCTGGAACCGGGCTACGGCCTGCGCCGCATCACCGACGACCTCTGCCGGCAGGCGGGCTTCCGCCCCCGGATCGCCTTCGAGGGGGAGGAGGCCGAGACCCTGCGCGGTCTGGTGGCCGCGGGCCTGGGAGTGGCCCTCCTGCCGCCCCCGGCCGTCCCCCGCCCGGGAGTGGTGGAACTGACGGTCACCGCCCCCCGGGCGGCGAGGGAGATCGGCGTGGCATGGCTGGACGGCCACCCGGACACACCCCCGGTGGCGGCCTTCAAGAAATTCCTGCTGTCGAGAAGGGGCAACCTTCTCCCGGAGTGAGCACGGTGCTCGGAGCCGGTTCACCGGACCGGCAGCCCGGGACCGGGAGACGATCAGAGCTTGCAGCCAGTGGTGGACCTCGACCAGGCGGCCTCGGAGACCGCCGCGCGGCGAAACGGGTGGCGGCTCGCCGGACCTGCCGCGGGTCCCGTGACCTGGCGTGACGAACCTGCTTCCTGGCCGCGGGGACTTGAGACGGCCAGGTCCCGGGTGGCGGACCCCGATGAGGGAAGCCGTAGACATCCCGTGGCACGGTCCTGACCGCGACGCGTAGTCGTCGGCCCGCCGGTCGCGGAGGGCGGCCGGCCACGACCGGCGGGGGAACTCCGGGTCTTTCAGGGGCCCTAGCGGCGGAGGGATCTGCCGAAACCCGACGCGAGCGGCATCCGCAGCCCCAGCGGTGGCGGGGCCGCCAGCGCGTCCTCCACGGGCCGCGAGAACGGGCGCCCGAACAGCGCCCCCATCACGAAGTCCTCCGCGAGAGCGTGCACTTCGTCGCGGAACGCGTGCAGCGCGTGCCGGTCCGAGTGCACCTCGAACCGGCAGATGTCCCGGTTCGCCTTCTTGGCCCGCGCCGCGAGCCGGAACGACAACTCGGGGTCGGTCCGCTGGTCGTTGGTGCCGTGCACGAGCAGCACCCGCCGCCCCGCGAGCTGTTTCACCGGTTCGGGCGGTGCCGCGACATCCTCCTCGGGCAGCCAGGGGGACAGCGCCAGCACGGAGTTGACGGCGTCGTGGCCTCCGGCGCGCAGGGCGGCCCGCCCGCCCATGTCCACGCCGGCCAGGCAGACGGGTACGTCCCCGTAGCGCCGTACGATCTCGTCCGCGCCCCATGCGGCGTCCTGCGCCAGATGCGCCTCGCTCCCGTTCCAGCCGCGGAACCGGTAGTGCACCACGTGCACCGCCAGCCCCTCCGTGTGTCCCGCGCGGGTGAGCCGGCGGCCCAACGCCCTGACGGACGCGGCCGCCAGCATCGGTGAAGGTCTGCGGGACGAGGTCTCCTCGCCGCCCGGCAGCAGCAGCACCACGCCGCTCACCGCCGTCGGCTCCGTGCCGAGCGCCCGCCCCAGCCGTGCCGTGCGAACCGGCGTCGCTTGCTGTGCCATGACAAAACAGTGTCAGAAGTCATGGTGTACGCCATCCGTCCGCACGGTCACCGTTACATATCGACGCATCCGCGCAAGGAGAGATCTACGCGCGTAGGCGTTAGAGTGCGGAAATGACGAGCCAGACCAAGAACACCCCGAGCTCGGAGCAGATCCGCCGGGCGCCGAAGGTCCTGCTGCACGATCACCTGGACGGCGGCCTGCGCCCTGGGACGATCGTCGACCTCGCCCGGGACACGGGCTACACGGGCCTCCCGGAGACGGACGCCGACAAGCTCGGCATCTGGTTCCGCGAAGCCGCCGACTCCGGTTCGCTGGAGCGGTACTTGGAGACCTTCGCGCACACCTGTGCCGTCATGCAGACCCGCGAGGCACTGGTCCGCGTCGCCGCTGAGTGCGCCGAGGACCTCGCCGAGGACGGCGTCGTCTACGCCGAGGTGCGGTACGCGCCCGAGCAGCACCTCGAAGCCGGGCTCACCCTCGAAGAGGTCGTCGAGGCCGTCAACGAGGGCTTCCGGCAGGGCGAGCGGCTGGCCCGCGAGAACGGCCACCGCATCCGCGTCGGCGCCCTGCTCACCGCCATGCGGCACGCGGCCCGCGCCCTGGAGATCGCCGAACTGGCCAACCGCTACCGGGATCTGGGCGTCGTCGGCTTCGACATCGCGGGCGCCGAGGCCGGCTTCCCGCCCACCCGCCATCTGGACGCCTTCGAGTATCTGAAGCGGGAGAACAACCACTTCACGATCCACGCGGGCGAGGCCTTCGGGCTCCCCTCCATCTGGCAGGCGCTCCAGTGGTGCGGCGCCGACCGGCTGGGCCACGGGGTGCGCATCATCGACGACATCCAGGTGCAGGACGACGGCACGGTGAAACTGGGCCGCCTCGCCTCGTACGTACGCGACAAGCGGGTGCCGCTGGAGCTGTGCCCCAGTTCCAATCTCCAGACGGGCGCCGCCGACTCGTACGCCGAGCACCCCATCGGGCTGCTGCGGCGGCTGCATTTTCGGGCGACCGTGAACACCGACAACCGTCTGATGTCCGGCACCAGCATGAGCCGGGAATTCGAGCACCTTGTCGACGCTTTCGGTTATTCGCTCGACGACATGCAGTGGTTCACAGTCAATGCGATGAAATCAGCATTCATTCCTTTCGATGAACGACTGGCCATGATCAATGACGTGATCAAGCCCGGTTATGCCGAGCTGAAATCCGAATGGCTGTTCCAGCAGACCGCCTCCACCAGCGGTTCTGCGCGCGAAGAGAGCTGACACAGAGGGTTGGGAAGCGGCCGGGTGATGACGACTCGGCCGCTTTTCGATGTTTGCGGGGCGCGCTCGCACGTGATTACCGTTTCGGACCGCTCGAATCCCCGTCACCGCATGCAAGGACGAAGATGAAGCAGTCTGCTGCCAAGACCCTCGGTGTCGCCGCTCTCGGCGCCGCCTTCGCCGCCGCCGGAGCCGGCGCCGCCAACGCCGCCCCCGCCCTCCCCGAGGTCCCGGCGCTCGGCAACGCCACCAGCACGCTGCCGGTCGACGGCCTCGCCTCGTCCCTCCCGGGCGCCGGCGAAGCGGTCACCCAGGGCCAGAACGCGCTCGGCAGTGCTGTCACCGCCGCCCAGCCCGCCGTCGCGAACCTCCTCGCCGAGGGTCCCGCCGCGCCTGTCGCCGGCCTGCTCGGCGGACTGCCCGTCCAGGGCCTGCCCACCCACGGCGCGCCGGTCAACGGCATCCCGCTGGGCTGAGCGCCACCCCAGGGCCCGGGCCTCAGCGCTGAACCGGGCCCACCCCGTCCCCGTACGCGCCGATGGGGCGCACCCCCGCTCGGGTGCGCCCCGTCGGCGTGCTCAGGTGTGTGTCACCAAGTGTGCTGGTCACCAGGCCGTGCGCGTCACCAGGCCGTGCGGGTCGCCTTGCCCTCTGCGGGGAAGAGGATCCACAGGGCTATGTAGAGCAGGAACTGCGGGCCGGGCAGCAGACAGGAGACCAGGAAGATCACGCGCATCGTGGTCGCGGAGGTGCCGAAGCGCCGAGCCAGCGCGGCGCACACTCCGCCGATCATCCGGCCGTCGGTCGGGCGGGCAAGGCGGTTCATTGCGACTCCTTCGTGAGCGTCGTCGGACGGATCCGGGGCTTCCCGTGCGGTCGCCCCCTCTGACATCCACAGTACGGATACGAAGAGTCACCGGCGTCACTCTATGGAGCGATACCGACCCTGGGAATCGTCGGGGTCAGACCCTGAGTCGACTCCTCCACCGCTTCCCTGCGGCGCAGTGCGGCGGCCCGGCGACGCAGCAGGGCGCGACGGCGCAGCGCGGCCCGGCCGGCGGGCACGAAGGCCAGATGGGCCAGCGCCACGCCCACGGTGTTGAGCAGCAGTGAGTCGACGTCGACGACCTGGCCGGGCACCCCGGTCTGCAGGAGCTCGATGCCCAGCGACAGCAGCGCGCCCGCGGCGACCGTCCGCATCAGGGACAGCAACGGGGAGACGGCGAGCCGGCCGCCCGCGAGGGGCAGCAGCACCCCGAGCGGGGCGAGCAGCAGCAGACCCTTGCCGATGGCGCGGGCCGCCTCCTCGGGGCCCATCGCCAGATCGGCCCTGATGCTGGCGAACGGCCGCAGGTTCGCGGCGCTCACCCAGGGCACGTCCAGGGGCCGCAGCGTGACCCAGGCGACAAGCGCGAGATGTGCGACGAGGAGGAGACCTCCCGTCGCACGGACGCGGTTCACGGCGGTTCCGCCGTTCGAGCCTTGACGCTGCACGACCCCAAGGACGCGACCACCGGCAGGATCGGTTCCGTGTGACGGCGGCGCTTGGCCCGCACGGGTGAGGCGTGCGCCACAGCCGGGCTCCGGCCGCACGCTTCAGGACACCACCGGAAGCCACCCCTCCGCGGTGCGGAAGGGGCTCAGGCCCCGTCGATCCGCGTCGAGGGCGGGCTCTCCGTGCCCGGCCGCGTCCGCACGGCCTCCGTGCACTCGTAGCGCCGCGAGGCGTCGCCGCCGGGGCCGCCCAGCGTCACCGTGCCGTCGTCGGAGGCGGCCTCGGAGTCGCTGAAGGTGCAGATGATCTGCGCCAGCGCGTACGGGCTCAGCTCCGCGGGCGCCGTGCTCAGCCGGAGCGCGTCTCCCGGGTCGGTGCGCCGCGGACCGGCCACGGTGAGGCCCTTCGGCACGGTCGTCGAGTAGTTCGCCTGCTTCTCCGCGTCCGACGGGGACTCGGACAGCTCGTCGAGGAGGGCCTGCGCGGCCCGTACCCGGTCCGTCTCCGCGGGACCGGCCTCGATGCGTACCGTCCGGTCGATCGGCGCGAGCTGGGACGAGCAGACGAGGAAGACCTGCACGAGGATGCCGCGCGAGGACTGCGTACCGAGGTCGGGGCCGCTCAGTGCGCACGGCACCCGGGAGGGCGCGGGCCCGAAGTCGGTCGGCACCTCCGTCGCCCGGATCCCGCACCCGGCCAGCGTCAGAGCCAGGCCCAGCAGCGGCACGGCGAGCACCGGACGGACGGCGCGGACGGCCCGGACCGCACGGGTCGCGCGCAGGGCTCGGGCCCGGGTCGCACGCGGCGCACGCGGGGCGCGTATGCCCCGTGTGTCCCGCGCGTCCGGCGTGTCCTGTCGTACGGGCATCACACGCCCCCCTCGGTGCGGTCGGCGTCGGCCCGCTGGGCGTCCTCGGCCTCCGGGTCGCCGTGGTCCCCGTGGTCCTCGGGGTCCTTCGGCTCGGAGGAGTCGAGCGGCAGACGCAGGGTGAAGACCGCGCCTCCCTTGGGCGAGTTCGCGGCGGTGATCTCGCCGCCGTGGATGTGGGCGTTCTCCAGGGCGATGGACAGGCCCAGACCGCTGCCCTCGGAGCGCGGCCGGGAGGCGCTCGCCTTGTAGAAGCGGTCGAAGACGTGCGGCAGGACGTCCTCGGGGATGCCGGGACCGTGGTCCTGCACCTCGATGACCAGGTCGGCGCCCTCCTCGCGCACGCACACACGCACCGGCGAACCGCCGTGCTTGAGGGCGTTGCCGATGAGGTTCGCCAGGATGACGTCCAGGCGGCGCGGGTCGACGTGCGCCATGATGCCGCGCCGCGCGTCCAGTTCGACGGCGTCCAGCCAGGCGCGCGCGTCGATGCACGCGGTGATCTGGTCGGCGATGTCGACGGTGTCGGAGACGAGCCGGGCGGTGCCCGCGTCGAAGCGGGTGACCTCCATCAGGTTCTCCACGAGGTTGTTCAGCCGCCGGGTCTCGCTGACGACGAGCCGCACGGCGGGCTCGATCATCGGGTCGACGCTGCCGGTCTCGGCGTCCAGCTCCTCCTCCAGCACCTCGGTCACCGCGGTGATCGCGGTCAGCGGTGTCCGCAGCTCGTGCGACATGTCCGCCACGAACCGCCGGGACGCCTCGTCACGGGCGCTCATGTCCGCGACCCGTTTCTCCAGCGACTCCGCCGTGCGGTTGAACGTCCGTGACAGATCGGCGAGTTCGTCCGTCCCCGACACCCGGAGCCGGGTGTCGAGCTTGCCCTCGCCGAGCCGCCGGGCGGCGGTCCCCAGCCGGTGCACCGGCTTCAGTACGGTCGTCGCGGCGGCCTGCGCGAGCAGCGCCGAGCCGATCAGCGCGAGCCCGGTCGCGATCCCCAGCGACCAGGCGAGCGAGTTGAGGTCCTTGGCCTCCGGCTCAAGCGACTTGAGCATGTACCCGGTCGGCCCGCCGCCGATCACCTTGGCACCGCCCACCAGATACGGCTTGTCGTCCTGCACGGTCCGCTGCCAGTACAGGTGGTACGCGTACCTGTTGTGCGAGGAGATCTTCTGTTCCTTGTTCACCGCCTTCTGGAGGGACTGCGGTACGTCCTCCAGCGTGAAGGTGTCCAGGTCGGAGTTGCCGCGCACGGCCGTGCCGTTCTCGTCCTCGGCGATCAGCAGCACGCTGAAACGCTGGCTGCTGTTCGCCATCTGCCCGGCGGCGCGCTGCAGTTCCCCCTGCGTGGGGTGCTGCCGTAGCGTGCTGGCGCGGGTCTGCATCGCCTGCTGGAAGTCGCCGAGCACCGCGTCCTGCGTACGGGTGAGCACGGCCTCGCGGTTGAGCCAGTACGCGATCCCGGACGCCGACACGGCGGCGGTCAGCGCGACGAGCCCGAACACCACGACCAGGCGCAGCCGAAGACTGGTGAAGCGCAGCCCCGCCATGACCGTCCGGCGGGCCGCCGCCCAGCCACGGAGCTTGTCCTGCGGTTTGGTCACTGAGGATTGTCCAGCCGGTAGCCGACGCCGCGCACGGTACGGATCAGGGTCGGCGAGGACGGCACGTCCTCCACCTTCGCGCGCAGCCGCTGCACACACGCGTCGACGAGCCGGGAGTCGCCGAGGTAGTCGTGCTCCCACACCAGCCGCAGCAGCTGCTGCCGGGACAGGGCCTGACCGGGCCGCCGGCTCAGTTCGAGCAGCAGCCGCAGCTCGGTGGGCGTCAGCTGCAGGTCCTCGCCGTTCTTCGTCACGGTCATCGCGGCGCGGTCGATCACCAGCGAACCGAAGGTCGCCGAGTCGTTCGCCTCGCGCTCACCGCGGCGCAGCACGGCCCGGATCCGGGCGTCGAGCACCCGCCCCTGCACGGGTTTGACCACGTAGTCGTCGGCGCCGGACTCAAGACCGACCACGACGTCGATGTCATCGCTGCGCGCGGTCAGCAGGATGATCGGCAACTGGTCCGTACGCCGGATACGGCGGCACACCTCGAATCCGTCGATGCCGGGCAGCATCACGTCGAGAACGATCAGATCGGGCCGTTGCTCGCGCAACAGCTTCAGACCGTCCTCGCCGGTGGCAGCGGTGGCCACCCGGTGTCCCTGGCGCGTCAGCGAGAGCTCCAGGGCCGTCCGGATGGCGTCGTCGTCCTCGATCAGCAACAGGGAAGGCACGGACGTCATTCTGTCCCATGACGTGGGCGGGTATCGACTGTTGGAGCGCTCCCACACATGTCCTGCGTACGAGCGGGTGGCCGAGGCGTGCCGAGTGTGCCGGATGAGTAGCCGTACGACGCTTCTCCGTGATCGGTCCGTGGATCGGTCCGTGGAAAATCGAGGACCGGCCCCTGTGACAGGTCTGTGACAGTCGGGGGACACCGTCATGAAGTGGCCCCGGCAAGCTTTTGGTCACAAGCACGGAAGCACCGAACGAAGCCGGCGACACGGTCGGCGACGAAGTACCGGAGAACCGGAACTCCACGACGGGGGGCGCGAGATGAACACGCTGCACAGCACCAGCACTGGCGCAGTTGTCACGCGGCTCCACGACGTCACGAGGAGCACCGAGAAGTCCGGTGCCGTGAGCGGGCGGGGGTGCGCTCGCGGCACCGGGCGTCAGCACACCGGGTACATGACGGTGGTTGACGCACATGCGGGGGGAAGCGGCACGGGGGCTGCCCACGGGGGAACGGGGGCGGCGTACGGGGAGGTCACGGGGGAGCGGCACTCGGTGTCGGAGGCGGAGTTCACCGCCTACGTCCAGGAGCGCCGCGCCTCCCTGTACGCGACCGCCTACCACCTGACCGGTGACCGTTTCGAGGCCGAGGACCTGCTGCAGAGCGCCCTCTTCTCGACGTACCGGGCGTGGGACCGCATCAGTGACAAGGCCGCGGTCGGGGGCTACCTCCGCCGCACGATGACCAATCTGCACATCAGCGCGTGGCGCCGCCGCAAGCTGAACGAATACCCGACCGAGGAGCTGCCGGAGACGGCCGGCGACACGGACGCGATGCGCGGCACGGAGCTGCGCGCGGTCCTGTGGCAGGCGCTCGCCCGGCTTCCCGAACTCCAGCGCACCATGCTGGTCCTGCGGTACTACGAGGGCCGCACGGACCCGGAGATCGCGGAGATCCTCGACATCAGTGTCGGCACGGTGAAGTCCAGCATCTGGCGGTCGCTCCGCCGGCTGCGCGAGGACGACGTCCTCAGCTTCGGCCGTGACGAGGAGGAGTCCTTCGGGGAGCTCGTCGCCTGAAGGCTGTGGGGGGCTGTCCGTCACTCCGGGGGGAGGCGTCGGACAGCGCAAGAAGTTCGTCACTTCGGGGGAGGTGACGGACGGCACGGGGGAAGTCCGCAACTCCGGGGGGAGGCGGCGGACGACAAGGGGCGGTCCGTCACTTCGGGGGAGGCGGCGGACGGCCCGGGGGAAACACAACGGGGTCCGGGGGGACCACGGGGGAGCACGAAGAGCAGCGGGACCGGAGGGGCCGGGGGGCCCAACCGGCCCCGCTGCTCTGTGCCGTGCAGGGGCGCGGGGAACGGCGCAGTCTTTTGCTTTTCAGGGGCGCGGGGAACGGCGCAATCCTTTGCCTTTAAGGGGCGCGGGGAACTGCGCGACCTCAGCCCCCACTCACCCGCACGTCATCCACGACCTCCGCCGCGGAGCGAGACGCCGCGGAGCGAGGCGCCGCGGAGCGAGACGCCACACCCAGCCGCTCCAGCGCCTCGTCACGATCACACGCGTACGCGCCCAGCGCGGTCTGCCGCGACACGATCGACCGCTCGTCCCGCATCAGCCGCCACCCCCGCCGAAGAAGGAACGGCACGGACTTGCGGCCCTCGCGAAGATCCCGCAGGAACCGCCGCCGGAACGTCGTCACGGCCCCCCGGCTCAGGCAGAGCGCGTCGGCCAGCAGCCCCGCCTCCCGGCACCGCTCCACTATCTCCGCCGCGAAGATGCCCTCGGCGATGAAGACCGGGGTCCCCTCGAAGTCGACGGTCTCGGCACCCGTACGCGCGCTCAGCGAGATGTCGTACACGGGAACGCTCGTACGCCCCGTCCCGCACAGCTCCGCGATCGCCGCGACCGCCGCGTCGGCGTCCCAGGACAGCGGATGGTCCCAGTCGATGTCCGAACTCCCCGCCACCTGCGGCAGCGTCGGGTCGTGGCCCTCCTTGTAGAAGTCGTCGAGCCGCAGCACCGGCAGGCCGGAGCGGGCCGCGAGAAGGGACTTGCCGGAGCCGGAGGGGCCGCACAGCAGTACGACACGGGCGGTTGCCGGGGAATTCGGGAAAGGGGAACTCACGAGACACCAGTGTGCGGCATCATCCGCTCCCGGCCGAGCCCGCGGGTCGCCTTTGGAACGTACGTCACCCCTCAACTACCCTACGTGTCGACCTGATTACTCAGCGCATCAGAAGGTGGCAGCAGCGATGGCACGACACACGGCCTACCAGAACCCGACCGCCCGGCGCGCGTTGCTGGCCCTCACCACCGCGGGGATCGCGGTCGGCGCCGGCGCGACCGCGGCGGCCGCGGACACCGACCCCGTGGTGGACGTGATCCGTACGCGCCCGACCTCGCTGGGCACCATCGACCCGCAGTCCGGACTGCAGGCCCTGACCGGGACGGTCGGTTACGTGACCGGTCCGGTCGCGGGTCTGAAGCCCAACCCGCTTGCGGGCACGGGCGTCGACCCGCTCGACAACGGGCTCGGCACGCAGATCGCCGACTTCCCGCCGATGGCGACGACCATGCTGACGGCGCCGGTCGCACAGGCCCAGTCGCTGGGCAGCGTCCCGGTGGTGGGCCAGGTGACGACACTGCTGGGCGCCTGACCCGTACGGACGCACCGGTGACGCGAGAGAGAGCCGCGCCTCCCCCGGACGGTGGGGAAGCGCGGCTCTCCCGCTCAGTGGCTTTGCGGTTTGTCTTATTGCAATTCAGGCGGTCCGGCTGTGAGTCGGGACGTCGTCTCGCGTGGCTCCGAATTGTTCGTTCCACGGAAATGGGCGGAACGCGTGTCGCGTGCCGGGATAGTCTCGTGCGGTGTCCACCGGGTGACGGCGGTGGAGCGGTAGTGGACGAGGGGGATGCGTGCCGTATCCGGTTCAAGTAGCGAACCTGCGCAGGAAGCTGATCGAGCGGTTCCGGCCGTTGAACATCACGGAGGATGTCGCCGCTCGTCCTGACGAGGAGCAGATGTTCCTGAGCCGCGCGGTCGCCGCGCTCGCTGTCACGATGGTGACCGGCGGGACAGACGAGGAAGCGGCGCAGGCGATCACTGACGGGAGCGGGGACGAGGGTATCGATGCCGTGGCCGTCGAGGGCCGGGAGATCATCGTCGTCCAGGCCAAGTGGAACGCCAGGGGGAACGCCGGCTTTGGGCAGCACGACGTGTCAGCTGTCGTCGATGGGCTCCACTACCTCTTCAATCGCGACTTCGAGCGACTCGGCCCCAAGATGGCACCGCATGTTGCCGAGCTCACACGTGCTCTGGCGGCGCAGAGGCCGCGGGTGACGCTGGTCCTCGCGCTCGTGACCCGCACTGGGGTGGACCCCAGGGCCAGGAAGCGCCTGGAAGAGAAGATACGGGCGCTGCACCCCAGGAACCCGGACCTGGTCGCTCTGGAGATCATTGACCTGCCGGTCATGTACCAGGCGATCCTCGGGGAGAATGCCCAGCGGAAGGTCGACCTAGACATAGAACTGGACAGCCCCGGGCGAGCGGAGAAGCCCTTTCCTCTGTATTACGGCACTGTGCCCGCCGGGACTGTGGCCGACTGGTACGCGGGTGAGAACAGCGACGCGCTCACGGCCCGCAACGTGCGAGACGCCCTGGGCGACAGCGAAGTCAACTCCACTATTCGGAACTCTTTGATCCGTAGCCCCGAGCAGTTTTTGTACCTTAATAGCGGCATCACCCTCGTGTGCGACCGGGCAGGAAACAAGGGCGTGGACCCGCCGGACCGATGGGCGCCCATAGGTCTGCACCTCGAAGGTGCCAGCGTGATCAACGGTGCCCAGACCGGGGATGCGGTGCGTGCAGTGATGGAGTCCCACCCGGACCGCGCGGCCCGGGCCCAGGTGATGGTCCGCGTCATTTCCCTGGAGGACTGCCCCGACGACTTCGGGGACCGCATCACTATCGCGGCCAACACGCAGAACCCCATCGAGGCCAGGGATTTGAGATCCGTGGAGCAGGAGCAGACTGACCTGCGCGAGGATTTCCAGCTATCTCTGGACCTGAGGTACGTCGTCAAGCGGGGTGAGGCCGAGCCCGACGATGAGCGTGGCTGCACCATGGAGGAGGCAGCGCTTGCCCTTGCCGCTGCGCATCCGGATCCAGTCTTCGCAGCCGAGGCGAAGCGGAACCCGGCCTGCCTCTGGGAGCGGGCCCACTACCGGGCGGTCTTCGGCCCGTTGCCCACTGCCTTCCGCGTGTGGCGGTGCGTCGGCCTGCTCCGGGCGGTACGCGACGCGCTTGGCGAACTTGGTGAGCTCGACGGTGTGTCGAGCGGCCGTGTGTCGCAGGTGGCAGAGCATGCCGACCTTCTCCTCACTCACGTGTTCTTTCACACCATGGAGACGGGCGACCTGGACGCCGAGGACGGGCAGGCGTGGCAGGAGCGGCTGGCCGAGGTCCCGGCGCGGATGCGGCAGGCCGTGCCGCACATGATCGACGTCATCGGCGGCGCGTACGGGCGCACGAGCCAGGTTGTCAAGGCCGTCACTTTGCCGGAGCGTGCTACAGACGTCGCGGACAGGCTTTCCGGGCTCTTGCGGACGGCGCACCTGGCTGAGTCCGAGGCGCCGCATGGACCCGAGGCCGGCGTCGACGCGCAGGCCGAGGCGGCGCTCACATCCGAGGCGGCAGACAGGGTGCGGCAGCCGGCGGCCGGTGGGCGTAGCACACGCGCGGTCACCACGATCTTCGAGCTGGGTCTCGTCGCGGAGGACACGTGGTTCCATTTGGTGCCGGACACTGAAGCGGACCGCAAGAACCTGCCCCGCTGGATCCGGGAGGACCCGAGGCGCGGGCGTGCTAGGTGGCGCAACAGCAAGAGCCAGCCGCTGGTGTGGGAAGTGGACGGGCAGGCCTACTCCACGTCCAGCTTGGTGCGCCGTATCCGCAGTGAGGCCATGGGCAACGACCAGCAGGTGCAGGGGACGAAGTACTGGGCTGACTCGGACGGGCGCTCTCTGCTTCAGATAGCACAGGATGGTGCCGCTGCGGTGGAGGGTGCCGAAGACTGAAAACGCTGTGCCGTCGCGGATGACCCAGGAGCGGTGGCGCACAACGGAGAGGGACCGGTTTTGTGCTGCCCTAGTCTTGGGCGGTGCGCCGGATGTCACCATGTGGCGTGTATCGAGGTAATACGGGACAAGGTGGGCGCGATCGTTATGGCTGAGGAACAACTGGGCTTTGACATTCCAGAGGGGGGCAAGCGAAAGCTGGCGGCGTCCGGAAAGTCCGGTGAGGCCGACAAGCCCTCGGAGCCGCGCAAGCTCCAGGACGACGAAGTCTTCGACTACATCACCGGCGACAAGGTGGTGAAGCTCACCGAGACCGAGAAGGTGCGGCAGCGGATCGCCCGCGCGCTTGTCCACCAGTACGGCATCGACCCGCGCGACATGCAGGCCGACTTCTCGATTCCCGTGGTGAACGAGGAAAGCGGCCGCAAGACCCGGCGCCGCGCGAGTATCGCGATCTTCGAGCACGGACAGCCGCACGAGTTGCAGTACGTCCGCCGGATCGTCGTCACCAAGCCCCGCCCCAAGGACAGCCGTACCGTCTCCAAGATCCGTACCTACGCACATGCCAAGGAGCAGATCGACGAGGTCGGCGCGCTGATGAAGGCGACCGGTTCCGAGTGCAAGTACGGCATGTGGACGGACGACAAGGACCTGTACTTCATCCTCCGCGACACGGAGTCCTCGCTCTTCGAGGACGAGTACCGGCCGCTGCTGAATTGGCCGCGCGGCGACGCGACCGCCTTCGACGCCCAGGGGAACGCCTCCTCCCTCGGCACCATGCGGCGAGCCGACGAGACGATGCTCCGGTTCGCCTTCCGGCGCTGTCACAACTACATCCACGGCAACGAGGGACTGCCGAAGGATGCCGCTTTCTGGCAGTTCCTGTACGTCCTGTTCGCCAAGCTCTACGACGAGCGCCTGGTGCGCGAGGGGGAGCCGACACGCTTCTTCGTCGGCATCGAAGACGTCGCCGCCGCCTTGGAGAGCGAGGAAGGCAGCCCCGATGTCGCCAAGCGGATAAAGGCGCTCTTCGAGGAGGTCAAGGACTTCTACGCCGGACAGGAGCTGTTCAACGAGTATGACCGGCTCACCCTGACCGACGGTGCCCTCACCTTCATCACCCGCCAGCTGGCCACCTACAGCATCCACGACACCTCCCTGGATGCGCTCGGCACCGCCTACCAGGAACTCGTCGGTGACAACCTGCGCGGCGACCGCGGCCAGTACTTCACTCCGCCCGGCGCAGTACGGCTCATGGTCGAGATCCTCGACCCGCAAGAGGGCCAGACCGTCTTCGACCCGTGCTGCGGCACCGGCGGCTTCCTGCGCGAAAGCCTGCTCCACGTGCTGCACAGCAAGTGGATGCCCGAGGACGAGCAGTCGCTGTCCGTGCAGGAGCGCGCCAGGCTGGAGACCGCTCGCCGGAAGGACCTGGGCGAGCATGCCCAGGACCGGATCTTCGGCGCCGACTTCGACCCCTTCCTGACCCGGGCCGCCGCGTTCGGCGTCATGATGCTCACCGACATCGCGGGCAACACCTTCCAGATGGACTCCCTTGGATTCCCCTGGATGGGCAACTTGCCTGGCGTGAAGTTCGCCAAGAAGCACGGTAAGCGCATCTACCCGGGCCAAGTCGACATTCTGCTCACCAACCCGCCTTTCGGTACCGACATTCCCGTGTCCGGCCCGGTCCTGGACCTGTTCCGCAAGGACGAGTACGACGGGGAGAAGCGGAGCATCGCCTATAGCTGGAGCCGCAAGGAGGACGGCACCCTCAAGCGGGGCAAGCCGGCTGTGTCTGTTGCACCGGAGCGGCTGTTCGTGCAGAAGGCCGTCGAGTGGGTGAGGCCGAGCGGCCGCATCGGCATCGTCCTGCCCAACGGCATCCTGTCCAACCCGGGCCCTGACGACGAGGCGGTACGCCAGTACATCCTCGACGAGTGCTGGGTGATGGCCAGCATCGAACTACCCGTGGAGATTTTCGTCGTGGGTGCGGGCGTCAACATCCTCACCACCCTTCTCTTCCTGCAGAAGAAGACCGAGCGGGAGAAGGACGAGGAGCGGTTGCACGGAGACGCCGACTATCCGGTGTTCATGGCTGTCGCCGAGAAGGTGGGCCACGACCGGCGCGGCAACGACCTGTACGTGCGGGATGCCCGGGGTGACTACGTCGTGCGCGAGCACGAGGAGACGGACGAGATCGTCGTTCACGGTGTCGCGATCCCGCGGCAGATCAAGCGGCGCGTACTGATCCGCGACAACGACCTGATGTCCTTGCGGGAACGGCCCCCGTACCACGACCGGCCGAGCGTCATCACCGAGTACCGTGCGTTCGTCGAGAAGCACGCCGATGAACTCCCCTGGAAGAAGGGGGAGAAGGCGTGAAGCTCGCTGAGCCGGGCAACCCGGCCAGGCGCGGGTGGCTCGACAAGCAGGGCCTGCGGCTGGACGCGAAGCCCTACCTGTCGGGGGCATTCGCGACGCAGCGGTTGCTGGAGCGGCTGTCGGTGGAAAAGACGCCACTGAAGGAGGTCACGGCGGGGCACGCCGGGGGGATCTACAACGGTCCGCAGTTCCGGCGGGTCTACCTCACCGATCCCGAGCACAGTGTGCCGTTCGTGGGCAGCAAGGACATGATGGTCGCCGACTTCAGCACGCTGCCGCGGCTGAGAAAGGACGACGCCGAGTCGTCCAGCCTGCACTACCTGGAACTTGAGCCAGGTATGACGCTGATCTCTTGCTCGGGATTCAATGCCGGGAGACGGGCATACGTACGCCCGGACATGACCGGCTTCTGGTCCTCGCAGGACGTGCTCAAGGTCGTGCCCGATCCCGGCAAGATCGAGGCCGGATATCTGTACGCCTTCCTGGCCAGCCGGTTCGGGGAGGTGCTCGTCAAGGGTTCGGTTTATGGGTCGGCCGTCAAGCACATCGAACCCCACCAGATCGAAGGCCTCCCTGTGCCGCGCTTCGGCGAGGCGGTAGAGAAAGAGATCCATGATCTTGTCCAGGAGGCAGCTGTATTTCGTGCCGCGTTCCAGAAGGGGCTCTCCGAGGCGACGCGGGACCTGTTCCGGACGGCTGGCCTTGAGGATCTGCTCGATCTCAAGTGGCACGAGCAGGGACGGGACTTGGGGTTCGCGCGGTCCGGCTTGAACGCTACGACGTTGCGGGCGCTGAACTTCCAGCCGCGGGCGCAGGAGATACTGCGGCGGCTGCGGAGGGTTGAGAATGTGACGTTGGGAGAGGTGTGCGCGGGTGGGCAGCTGAGCCGAGGTCTTCGCTTCCCTCGCGTTGACGGTGAGCCGGGTGACACGTACAGCTATCGGCTGGTTGGGCAGCGGCAGGCGTTTTGGCTGCGGCCGGAGGGTCGGTGGATTGGCAAGGCGCACACGTCGGATGATGTGCTGGCCGATGATGAGACGATCCTGGTCGCAGCCCGTGGAACGCTTGGAGAGAACGAGGTGTACGGGCGTTCGGTCCTCGTGACGGGTGATTGGGGTGCCCACGCCTACTCCGAGGACTTCCTGCGGATCCGATCTGGGGCGTCGGGCTTTCCTGGTGCTTACCTGTTCGCCATGCTTCGTTCCGAGGCTTTGTTCAGGGTGCTGCGATCCTGCTCAACGGGTGGAAAGCAGCAGGACATTCACCTTGGCTTGTGTTCGGCGATTCCCGTCCCGGTTCTCACGGAAGCTGACCGCGACCGCATCGCCGAAACCGTCCGCGATGCATATCGTCAGCGCGACGAAGCCGACCGCAAGGATGACCAGGCGTTGGCGAAGCTGGAGGCGGCAGTGGTGCTGCACTCTGGTGTTGCCAACGGCTGAACCAGCAGATCGCTTGTTCCGTAGCGGACCCTGGAACCTCTTCAGGGTCCGTATCGCGTATCCGCCTTACTGTTCCTAACAAAGCCGTTGGACGTGGCGATGAGTGATCAGGCAGACGGCGAGTCCGAGGAACGCTTCGTGGACGTCGTCGCGTCGTTCCCAGCGGATGCGCAAGCGGCGAAAGCCGTGCAGCCAGGCGATCGTGCGCTCGACGACGTAGCGGAAGATGCCCAGGCCGGTGCCGTGGGGCTCGCCGCGCTTCGCGATCACCGGTCGGATCCCGCGGGCCCAGAGCAGGCGCCGGTACTTGTCGTGGTCGTAGCCGCGGTCGGCCAGCAACGCGTCGGGGCGCCTGCGCGGCCTGCCGACGCGGCCCGCGACGGGCGGGATCTTGTCGAGCAGTGGCAGGAGCTGGGTGACGTCGTTGCGGTTCCCGCCGGTCAGTGACACTGCGAGCGGGATGCCCTGCCCGTCGACGATGAGGTGGTGCTTGCTGCCCGGCCGCGCTCGGTCGACGGGGCTGGGCCCGCTTTTGGGCCCCTGCGTGCGGCCCTGACGTGGGAGGAATCGATCACCGCCCGGGACCAGTCCAGCTGGTCCTTCGACCGTAGCTTCTCCAGCAGCAGCACGTGCAGTCGGTCCCAGACGCCGGCCTCGTTCCAGGCGGCCAGGCGCCGCCAGCACGTCATGCCCGACCCGAAGCCCAGCTCCTGAGGTAGGTACTCCCATTGGATGCCTGTGTGCAGGACAAAGAGAATCCCGCACAGTGCCTGCCGGTCCGGCACTCGAGGGCTGCCCTCGACCAGCTTCGGCGCCGGCAGGGGCAACAACGGTTCGATGAGCGACCACAGTTCATCCGACACGATCCAAGGCCGCGACTGACGTTTCCCCACGACCAGACCAACGAGCAGACAAGCCCACAGTCACATGATCGGCAGCTTTTGTTAGAGCCAGTTAGAGCGAGCCGCCCTTGAGGCCGTCGATGAACCGTTGCCACGCCCTGTCGCGAAGCGTCAGGACAGGGCCGGCGGTGTGCTTGCTGTCACGGACGGGGACCGTACCAGGTAAGGCGTCAGCGACCTCGACGCAGGCGTCCCCCTGCTGGTTTCCGCTGTAGGAGGACTTGCGCCAGCGGGCAGTGTTCAGGTCCGGGGTGGCTCGCATGGCTCGTACTTCTCCATCGTCGCTTTGATCAACGCCGCGGATTCCCGCGGCGACAGGGCGCAGGCTTTCATGCGATCGTACTCTCGTAGACGTCGCAAGACGGTCTCCCGATCATCGAAGGTTTCTCCGTTCCTGGGGCCTTCTTGGTACACGGTGGTGGAGTTGTCCGGGAGCGTGAGCAGGATGAGAGTGCCGTTCATCAGGGAGCTTGCGCCTGCCTCGAACGGGACGACCTGGAGTGTCGTGTGGCGTGTGTCCACCAGTGCCAGCAATGCCGTGAGTTGCTCGCGCAGCACACCCGGGCCACCCACGGTCTGCCGCAGGGTCGCTTCACTGAGAATCCACCAACAGTCCGGTGAACTGTCGCCCCGCAGGACTTCCTGACGGCCCAGGCGGGCCGCCACCAAGCCGTCGACCTCTTTGGGGCTCAATCCCGGCTCACCTTCGATGAACAGCGCGTGCATGTATGCCTTCGTTTGGAGTAGACCAGGGATGACGCTGGCGCCGAACTCCTGGATTCGTGCCGCCTTGGCCTCTAACTCCAGGCAGTGATCGAAGCGCCGGGGGGTGTGCTCCCGCTTGATGGCGCTCCACAGTCCTTGGAACAACTCCCCTGTTCCGAAGGCCAGATCCAGCTTCTCTGAGATCGGTGGCAAAGGGAGCCGGTCCCCCGTTTCCACCCCGTGCAGGTGCGTCTTGCTGTAGTTGACGACATCCGACAGGCGGTCGAGCGAGAGGTCGGCGATCTGGCGCTGGCGGTGCAGCTCGACGCCGTAGAGGTCTCGGGCGGAACGAGTGGAGTCCAGTTCGCGGGTTGGGCGGGCCATGAAGCTACTTCCTTGTCCGTGTTGACGTGCTGTTCCTCATCCCGGGAGGGGATGCCATCACCCTGCCCACGGTAGTGACACTCGGCGACGATATGGGTGCGAACAGTGAAAGTCCGGGGCTGTGCGGCCACAACCCCCGTCACAGGAGGCACCGTTGACCCGAAGTAAGGCTGACCAGTCCACGAGGTCCACTCAGTCCGGCCGTGCGACTACTCAGGACAGTCCCGCCCGCCGAGACCCCGAAACCGTCGCCGCCGCGGCGCAAGCCCAGACCGACGCTGCCCGTGCCGCCCGCGAGCCGCACAATCTCCCCGTCGGTCAACTCGCCCACGACGCCCGACGAGAACGCCGGGGTGTGATCAAGGACCACCTTGACGGCTACGTCTGGCTGCGCCCACCCGGCGGAGGCATGGAATGGACCGCGCGGCCCGGCGAGGTCGAGCCGGTCGACGCCGACGCTCCTGAAGGCGACCTGCCGGAAGGGCTTCTGCGGGCCCGGGTCGCCATCGCCAACGCGCGCAGCCGCCAGGAATTGCTCTGACCCGCCGGGCGCCAACCGGGGCAGCCATGTTTATGCCGGACGCATTGTCAGTCGTCGGTAATAGAGTGGCTGGTGACTCGGAATCGGCAGGTGTGCTCGGGGGGTTACGACCGGTGGCGCGGATCATCCAGGTGGGGGAGCCGGTCAATGACGCCGAGCGGATGGTGCTGCGGCACCTGCGGGACCACGCTCCGGCCGAGTGGACAGTCGTGTCCAACTTCGAGCTGTCGTACGGGCACGGGCGGCAGGTCTTCGAAGTGGACCTGGCCATCCTCACGGAGCACGCGTGCTACCTCGCCGACACCAAGGGGGCGCACGGCCGGATAGAGGTGCGAGGGGCGCGCTGGTATCCGCACCGGCGGCAGCCGTATCCCAGCCCTGTCCGTAAATGCCGGGACCACGCGAAGATCGTCGGCCAGCTCCTCAGGCGGCGGTCCCGTTCCGGTGCGGGGCTCTCGGTGTGGTGCGAGCCGCTGGTCATCCTGCCCTTCGATGACGCCGTGCTGCGTGACCCTGGCGGCCTGGACGAGCCGAACACGGTCCGGCTGCGGGACCTCGTGCCCTACCTCACGCAGCACCGGCCGAGCACCAACTACCCGGTTCCGCCCATCGCCGGTGCTCACGACGACATTGTGCGGGCACTGCGGGCCGAGGCCCGTCCCATGTCCGGCTCGCGCATGTTCGGGAGGTACGAGGTCGTCGAGACCCTGGCGGAGGCCGACCCCTCGGTAGTGTCCGAAGACCCGTACGACCCATACGAAAACGTCTCGGTGTACCGGGTCCGCAAGCGCGACCAGCCGACGTCCGGGACCTACCTGCTCCAGGTGCACGCTGTCGATCCGCTACTGCCGGAGGCCGATCTGGCGGCGGCGTACACGCGTATCAGCACGCCGATCCAGGCGCACAGCCGGCTCAAGGCGAGCCAGTACATCGTCGCGTGCGTGGACGACTTCCCGGTGCACGACGAGACCGGGTACGCCGTCGTGCTGGAGGACGTACACGCCGACGCGCTGCGGGTGCGGCTCACCGACGGACCCGCGGCGCTCGGGGCGGACGCCAGGCGACGGGTGATGTCCGGGGTTCTTGCCGGGCTCGCGCACGCGCACGCCAAGCGAGTCGTGCACCGAGGCCTGACGCCCGACACGGTGCTGGTCGACCGCGACGGGGAAGCCATGCTGACCGGGTTCGACTTCGCGTACCCGGGTGAGCCGCGCGGCGCGCAGCTCACCGTGCGGCAGACGGCGCTCGAACGGCACGATGCCGCCTATCTCGCACCTGAGGTCAGGGACAACCCGGACGGGTTCTCGCCCGCTTCAGACATGTACGCGGCCGGTGCGCTCTTCCACGAGCTGTACGCGGGGGAACCGCCGGCGGCGGGGGAGAGCGACGGACTCGACGAGGTGCCGGGCCTTGAACGCGAGGTCCGGTACCTCATCAGGCGTCTGCTCGACGCCGACCCCCGGCGGCGCCCGGAAGCACGGGAGGCGATCGAGCTGGTCGACCGGCGCCGTGCGGGGCAGGGAGGCCGCCCGGGTGGGGCCGGGGAGCAGGAGGATGACGGCTCCTTCGACTGGGACAATCCGCACAATTATGCCTACTTGCCAGAAGGGTTCCGGCTCACCGAGAAGTTCCGGGTGCGGACCAAGCTCGGCCAGGGCCAGTTCGGTGTCGTCTACCGCGTCTTCAACACCCTCGACGACACGGATGAGGTGCTGAAGATCATGACAGGCGGCGGCGTCTCCGTCGAGGAGCGGCTGAGAGGGGAGTACCGCATCCTGCGGCAACTGCCCCCGCATCCCAACCTCGTGCCGCTCATCGACGCCGAGTGGCTGCCGAAGGGCGGATTCCCGTATCTGCGCATGGAGTTCGTGGAGGGGCAGGACCTGCAGGCGGTCATCGGCGGGGACGGCCGCAGGAGCGGCGGCAGAGAACGGCCGCTCGGCCCCGCCGACGTGCGGAGGCTCCTGGAAGACTGCCTCGCGGGCCTCGCTCATCTGCACGAGAACGGCGTCTACCACTGCGACATCAAGCCCAGCAACCTGCTGTGGACCCCCGACGGCACCAAGTTGCTGGACTTCAACGCCGCGGTTTCCGCCGGGTCTACGCTCACCCCGACGCTCGGCTCACCCAAATTCATCGCGCCCGGTGCCATGGGGAGGCGACGGCCCACGGTGGAGGACCTCACCGATCTCGATCTGTACGCACTTGGCGTCTCCGCCTACATGGCGCTCACCGGCGCCTACCCGTGGCGCGGACGGGAGAGCCCGCCCAAGGACGAGGAGGCCCCCGACCCTCGTGACATCGCGGGCTTCGCCGACCTGAGCCCTGCCTTCGCGGCAGTGCTCAGCCGCGCCATCTCCCCACGCCGTGCCGAACGGTTCGCCGACACCGAGGCGTTCCTTGCCGCGCTGCGTGCAGCCGGTGACGTACGCCTGACACCTCGCCTGACGGACGACGAGGGCACGACGGCAGCCGATGCTTCGGACAATGGGTCGGCGCTCGCGCTCGAAGGGGTGGGAGACAACCCCTTCGTCGCCCGTCTGCAGACGCTCTACAGCCAGAACTCCCGGACCAACTCGGGCACGCGCGGGCTCGACCCCGCGGGATTCCCGCTCTATGTCGAGACCGCCCTGGACACCGAGTTGACCAAGGCTGTTCTGCGGGGAGACCACCGGTTGGTGATCATCACCGGCAACGCTGGCGACGGCAAGACGGCGTTCCTGCAGAACCTCGCGGAGACCGCGGCCAAGAGAGACGCGGATGCCGGCCAGCACCGCCCTAACGGCTCCGATTTCACCTACCGGGGACGGCTCTTCCGCACCAACCACGACGGCAGTCAGGACGAGGGCGACACGGACAACGACGCCGTGTTGGACGGGTTCCTCGCCCCTTACCGAGGCGATGCGGCCGACGCCTGGCCCGATGGAGAGACCCGGTTGCTCGCGGTCAACGAGGGGCGGCTGACCGACTTCGTGACCCACCACGAGGACCGGTATCCGCTGCTCGCCCACACCGTGCGAGAAGGGCTGGCCACGGGACAGGAAGCCCACAGCGTGGTGGTGATCAACCTCAACGCCAGGGACGTCTTCGCCGATCCGTACGGCACCGGTTCGATCATGCGGCGCATGGTCGGGGCGATGACCGACGACCGGCACTGGGCGGCCTGCGCCTCCTGCACCCTCGCGCCCCGCTGCTACGCTCTGCACAACGCACGGACCTTCACGCACCCCACGGCCGGTCCCCAGGTCGTCAGCCGGCTCGCCGCGCTGCACCGCATGGCACAGCTCCGAGGCCGTCTCCATGTCACCCTGCGCGATCTGCGCTCCGCCCTCGCCTACACCCTCACCTCGGCACGCGACTGCGCCCAGATCCACGCCCTCTACGAGCGAGGCGCGGACGGCGCCCAGGAACGCCTCGACAGCTTCTACTTCAGCAGCTGGGCAGGCCTCCACACCGGCGCCGACGCGGAGCACGACCGGTTCCTCACCCAACTCCGCGACCTGGACATGGCCACCGTCCCCGATCCGCAGCTGGACCGCAGGCTCGACTACACCGGGCCCTCCGGCGGCCACAGTTTGATCTCCGTCGACCAGCGGGGCGGCCATGACGAGAAGCTGCTGCAGCAGTCCTTCGCCGCGCTGCCGCGCACTCCTGAACCGGGTGGCCGACAACTCGCCGCCCACCGCGCCTACCTGGGCGCGGCCCGTCGGCGATTCTTCTTCGAAAGCATCGATGACATCCGTTGGTCCACCATGCTCAGCTATCAGTCCGGTGACCACTTCCTCGGACTGCTGGACGGCACGCTTCCCGTGGAGGATGAACTCGTCCGCCTCATTGAAGCGATCAGCCGCGGCGAGGGCATGCCGTACACCTCCGATGGGAGCGGCCCGGACCTCGCCCTCCAGGTGCGGACGGTGCGCGGCGGCACGGTGCGCAGCCACCGGCTCTTCCCCGCCGGACGGTTCACCCTCGACGTCCGTACGCCCGCGGCCTCGGACTACGTGGAGAAGAGCCCCCGGGAACTGGTCATGCGCTACCGGCCCGACGATGACGGGCCGCAGCACGCCCAACTCGTCGTCCGCCTCGACCTGTACGAGCTGCTCGACCGGCTCTACCGCGGTCACCAGTCCGGTGTCGAGGACCGACAAGGCCAGAACCTTGCCCTCGCGGTCTTCAAGAACGCCCTGTCCGCGACGTCCACCCAGGAGGTGCTGCTCAGCGCCCCGGGCAGCCCTCCCTACCGGCTCAGCAGGCAGCCAGGCGGGGCGCTGCGGCTGGCTCCCGTGCGAGACGGCCGTACCGGTGATGAAAGGAGGGAGGACTGATGGCGCTACGACGCCGCGACAGCGAGTTCAAGCACCTGGGCGTGTCGTACCTGGAGTACAAGCGCGTCGAGATGGACCGGGTCCTGACCGGTTTCCTGATGCGGGTCAGCCACCGTGGACTGCCGAGCAAGATGGTGCACCGCAAAGACCTCTCGGTCGAAACCTTCGTCAAAGAGTTCACCAGTGACCGCCACACCGGTCAGTTCCCCGGCTTCGCCGAGCACAGCGACATCACCCGCCGCTGGATCGAGACCCAGCTGCTCGACATGGTCAACCGGGGCAAACCCAGCCAGGCCGTGGCCGGACTGCGCCCCCTGCACGGACTGACGTATAAGTTCCGCAACTACTACCACTCGCGTGCCTACGGCGCGGACGCCCAGTTGTACGAAATGCTGCGTCACGCACGCGGCAACCGGGGCCAGGCGGCTCTTGAGCAACTGCGGCGGTTCTTCTTCACCGGGTTGGATCCCGCCCTCGGCGACGGACCTGGGGGCTCCCGTATCGATGTGGAGACCCAGGCCGTACTGCACCTCAACAACCAGGTGACGCAGGACGCTCCGCAGCAGCTGCGAGGCTGGTACTCCGCACCCCCGCTGTGCGTCGGCCAGGCCGACCTCCTCGCCGACGACGTGCTGCGCCTGATGTCTCTCAAGGACCTGCTGCCGCGCGTCACCATGGTCGAGTACCTGAAGATCCTCTTCGCCCTGCACCTCGCACTCGGCCAGCTGAAATCGATGAAACTGCTTCCACAGGCCGTGACACGCGGTGGCCTCGACCCCGCCTGCGGTCTCGACCACTGCCCGGCCACGGGGTCGGCGGCCGATCCACTCGCCGGTTGTCCTTTCCGGGCGGGTCTATTCGTCGATGCTGCCGGAGTTCCTGGCACCTCCGCGGCAGCCCTGGCCGAACACAGTACCGCCGTATGGCTCCGGCGTATCCCGGACTTCGTACGGGCTGGGTACGTGGTGCGCAAGCTCGACGACTTCGCCGAGCACCTCGTCGGACGCGGAGAGGCGAGGCGGCCCAAGGAAGGCCACTTCAGCGCCGGAGCGGTGCTGCGCTTCGGTTCGGAGGACTACAAGGAACGGCGCGAGCGGTTCTTCACATCCCGTCTCGACACCATCCTGGAGGAGACACCGCGCGAAGAGCAGCCCGAAGCACTACGTCCCCTGCTGGAAGCCACCATGGGGATAGACCCCTTCGAGCAGTACCTCGAACTGCTGATGGCTTACCGAGGCCGCTATCACCACAAGTACATCATCGAGACCATCGACTCCCTGCTGTTGAAGAACCGGCCGGGCGCCCTCGTCGCACAGCCCCACCGCGGCAAGCGGCGCTTCGTCCTCGACAGCGCGCTGCTGGAGGTCCTGGTCCAGGTCGCGCTGCTGCGCCCCAACCCGCGCGGCAGCCGCTCCAGGTTTACGCACCACACCGTCTCCCTCCGGCTGGACGAGTTCACCGACCTGCTGCGGACGCGCTACGGCCTGTACATCGACAGGCTTCCGGCCACGGACGGCTTCGCCGCAGCCGGATTCGAGGAGGAGGCGGCACTACGCGCGAACACCGAGGCGTTCACCACGAAGCTGCGGGAGATCGGCTTCTACGACGACCTGTCCGACGCGTATCTCACCCAGGTGATCACACCGCGCTTCGTGATCGCACAGGACGGCACGGTCACAGCGGGCAGCAGAAAGTAGCGGAGAACCGATCGACATGGCACGAGGACTCACCGAGATCACCGAGAGCCAGTGGCGAGAAGCCCTGGAACAGGCGCTGTTGCCGCGCATCGCCGCCGTTCTGCGGCGGCGGGAGGCCGGCCACTGCATGCGCGTCGAGGGGCTGCGGGCCGACCTGACCACGAGCCTGACCCGAAGGCTGCGTAGGGCGGTGCCCGACGCCCAGGTGTATGTCCTCGACTGCGCTGCGCGCGAGCAGGAAGCCGACGCGACGACCATCACCAGCACCAAACTGGTGGAGTTGCGCAATCCCGACGAGACCGGATCCCTGCGGCCGCCCCTGCTCGTCTTTGTCCCGCCGGGCACCCGCGCCAGTGCCGAGGACTCGTTTTCCACCGCCACGTTCGAGGAACTGCGGCTGGCCGATGTTCATACCGCGCTCCAGCAATCTCTGCTGAGCCAGGTGCCGGAGTCGCTGCGGGCATCGGTCGCGGAACTCCTGGGCTCACCAGCGGCAGGTGGACCGGCAGGCGCTGATCCCCAGGCTGCAGTGCGGTATCTGCTCACGCTGCGGGAGAACCACCATCATCCCGAGGCGGCGGGTGCGGCTGTCCACCTGCTCGGCCTCATCCCCGACTTTCGGCTCTTCGTCGATCCGACACTGGTCAGCCGTAAAGCCGAGCGTAACCGTCGTGTGGTGGATGCGCTCAGTGACAGCGTGGCGACTTCGCGGCAGCGGGTACTGGCGCTGGGACTGCCCCGGTCCTCCGCCGAACACCAGACGTTCATGAGGCGGCTGGTGTCCTTCGCGGGGCGCACCTCGTTCGCCGAACCCCCGCAGTGGTGCCGGTCCATCGCCGTCGAACCCGGCAACTGGCCGCTGGCATTCCAGCATTGGCCCGAGGAGAACGACTACCGTACTCAGCCGATCACGGTGGACGTGGTCGAGCCGACCGCATTGCCGAAGGCCGGCGACAGTGACGAGGACCTGCGCAACCACCCTGTGCTGGAACGGGTCTTCGGTGCCCGCTACCTGCTGCCCGGCGGTCTGTCCGTGCTGCCGGTGTCCTTCACAGTGGATCCCGACCCACGTCGTATCACCGGACTCGCGCGTTTCAAGGTGGAGATCTACGCGGAGTCGGGGGGTGAGGGCGCAGAAGCGGGAGACGACAGCTCCGTAGTGGCCAGCCCCACCGGGCTCACTGTCACCGTCGGCCGCACCGCGAAAAAGGCGAACGTAAAGCTCAAGCGGGGCCGCAAAGCCACCGACTGGGAGGAGGGCTGGCATTTCGTTCGCGTCACACCGCTCGACGAGGGTGGCGACCCGATGCCCGTCGCCGGTGCGGGCACTACCCGACGGACGGATGAGAGCGACCGCTTCTATGTGGTGCCGGAAGGAGAGTTCGATGAGCCCCCAGCGCCCCGAGCTCAGCACGCGCCAGGCGTCGCCCAGGCTGTCAACCGGCTGCGCTTCACAGCGCGGGCCGACGGACGAGACCCCTCTCGCATCACGTGTCGCGACGTCACCTGGGGGAGTACCGGAGCCAGGACCCGGTCGCTGCGTGCCTCTTTCGGCCCCGGCGCACCTTTCGTCATCGACCTGCCGCATCGGCTGGTCGAGGCGCAGCAGAGGCTGCTGCGCCACCCGCACACCTTGATCGGGCCGGTCGTCGAGATCGACGCGGCGGACGGAGTCCACATCTCCGCGGAGGGCACGCTCGCGGCCTCCGTCGTGGCCGCGCCCTCGTTCACCGCGTACCTCGATGCGCGCGCCGACCTGTTCACGATGCTCATCGGTGAAGGGGCCGGGGCGGATGTGCTGGTGGTGGAGAGCGCCGACCCCCGCCCTCTGCGCGCCACGACAGAGACGTACGCGGAGACCTACCTGAACGCCCTGACGTTCTGCCTCCGGGCGCTCGACGACCCGTACGAGCGGGATGCGGACGCCCGCCGCGCAGAGCTGCAACTGCTGCTACGGACCGACACTGTTCCAGTGAGCCTGACCGACATAGACGCCAGTCGGCACGCCGCCGTACTCGTCGCCCCGACGCATCCCCTGCGGATGCTGTGGTGGAGCGGTCAGGCCGCCCTGGCCGACCATTGGCTCGCCGAAGCCGAGAGGGACGGGCGGGCCGCCGTCCTGGAACGGCTGGAGGCGTTGGAGAAGCGGCTCGCTCCCCTCGGATTCCCCCTCGCCGTACCGCTCGCCGGCGGTGAACTCACCTTCGCCGGAGGGCTACTGACGGACTATTGGCAGGTCTGCCTGTCCAGCGAGACAGAGAATCCCCGTGGCATGGTCACTCGTATCGCCACTGCACTCGGCGCGGACGGGGCCGTGGCCGGTGGTGGGGACGTGACCGGCGAGGAGCTTGCCGATCGCGTCGAGCGCTACGTACGCCTTCACCCCTACGCCGACTCTCTGATCATCAATGCGTTGGGTGCCGGGCGCGGAGAACTGCTCGCCGACATGCTCACTGCTCTCCAGGAGCGTCGGCACCTAGCCCATCTGCGCTACATGGTGCGCCTGTTCACCCCAGCGCCCGACGACCCCTGGACCGGTGCGGCCCTCACCGACCTCGTCGCGCCCGCCGACGGAGCCCGCACGGCCGCGGCGGAGGCCTTCTCCACGCCTGGCGATCCCCTCAGGCCGAAGCTGGCGGTGGTGGTGCGCAAACTGGCCGACCTTACCTCGGCGCAGGCCGAGTTCCCCGCGCACCTCACCTTCCTGTTCGCCCCGTTCGGCGGGGAGCGGTACGACATCGCGCCCGGCGGCTCGGCCGACGGCCGAACCGCCGTCCACGGTCTTGTACAGGAGATGACCAGCCACTACAGCGAAGACGGCGGATCGGCGGTCTGGAGCCGACAGCCCCGGCACGGTGCGACGGACCCCTTGCCGGGAGCGGAGGTCACCGGGGACCTTCTGGCTGCGCTTCCCACCGCGCTGTCGGCAGGCGTGGTCGCCGCCACGTCAGGTGAACCGCGGCCAGGAACCCTGCCCCAGATCAGCCTCAGCCTGGACGCGGACGACCGCTCCTTGCTGCACGACGTGCATCGCATGAGCGACTGGGTGATCACAGTGGATCGCACCCTGGGCGCCGAGTACTTCGATCACGGACGCAAGAACCGGGCCGAGTACGTCATCGACTACTCGGCATCTTCAACGGCGGGTATGAGCAGTCACGTTGTGGTCTCCTCACGGTCGGTCGACGAGCTGCGGGCACTGCTGGAGCCCGTACTGGCGGACCGGCGCCTGAGCATCGAGCAGCGCCACATCCGCACATTTTTCGACCAGTTGCGGGAACTCTCGGGAAGTCTCGCCTTCAAACTCGCGGCGCTGGGCGAAAGCGGCCGCACCGAGGTGGTGGGTCTCGCCCTCGCACGCCTGTACCTGGGAGACCGCAGCGCGCTGCGGCATCAGCTCCTGGTGCCCCTCGACGCACACCCGGAGCTGTACGGGGAGGAACAGAGGCGTTCGGCGGCGGGAGACAGCGCGGTCCGGTTGCACCGAACCGACCTTGCTCTGTTCGACCTGGACGCCGAGTGCAAGACCATCACCTGCCGATTGGTAGAGGTCAAATGCTTTACCGGTTCCGGTGGCCTGGCGTCGTTCCAGTCGACGCGGCAGCGCATCCGCACGCAGCTCGACAACACCCGACGGGTGCTCACAGCGTTGTTCGATCCGTCCGTCCGACGCAGCGACCGCCCGCTGCAGAACGTCACCCTGCGCACGCTCCTCGGCCACTACCTGTCCCGCGCAGACCGGTACGGGCTTCTCTCCCGGAAGTCCCGGGACGAGGCTCAGTGGCTCCTCGACCATCTCGACCACCGATTTGACCTGGAGTTCACGGCGAGTGGCATGGTCTTCGACCTGTCGGCAGATGGGGTCGACATTGACTGCGAGGACGGCATCGCCTATCACCGGGTCGGGCGGGACCATGTGCTGCGGATGCTGGATGAGATCGAGACCGAGTATGTGAGGGGGCCCGAGGAGGCCGAGAGCGGTGAGGACAGCGCCGAGCTGCGTTCGAGGGCTGCGGAATCTGCGGGCGCCGGACGAGCGGAGGCTGAGGCGCTGGCAGCGCTCAGGCCCCGTGAGCGTGAGCGTGTGCTGCCGGATGAGCCTGGTCCGCTTCCTCTGGACGTCGACGACGAGCCGGAGCACGGTGAGTCAGAGGGACCGGAGGTGGCGGAGATGGCGCAAGTGTCGGCCGCGCGGGGTGCTGACCAGGTCCAGCCTCGTTCGGAGCAGAGCGCCGACATGAGGACTTTCGACAAGGAGCCGGATCCGCAACCGGCGGAGGGTTCGGACCCGGGCGGAGACGACGGTGCGGGCAGAACCCCGGCGGACGTGGTGCTTGGTGTCTCTCACCTGTCACCGCAGTTCGGTCTGCTCGGGATCAGCTCAGGCCGGAAGGTCGCGATGGACCTCAACGAAACGCACACGATCAGCTTGTTCGGCGTACAGGGCGGCGGTAAGAGCTACACGCTCGGGTCGATCCTGGAGGTGGCGAGTCTGCCTGTGCCGGGCATCAATGAGCTCAGCAAACCGCTTGCGAGCATTGTCTTCCACTACAGCGAGACGTCCGACTACGCCCCCGAGTTCACCAGCATGATCCGTCCGAACAGCGACGACGGCCAGCGGGCCGCTTTGCGGGTGCGTTACGGGGCGGAACCCGCTGCCCTGACGGACGTCATGCTGCTTGTCCCCGCTGAGAACGTTGCCGAGCGCAGGCGCGAGTATCCGGACATCGACGTCCGGCCGCTGGCCTTCGGCTCGTCGGAGTTGAAGATGAGCCACTGGCGGTTCCTCATGGGAGCCGTTGGTAACCAGGCCACCTACATCCGCCAGATCGGCCGGATCATCAAGACGAACCGCGAGAATCTCACCTTGCAGACGATCCTCCGTGGCGTCGAGGCTTCCGAACTTGCCGAGCACCTCAAGAAGCAGGCCAAGGGGCGGCTGGATCTGGCGGAGAGCTTCATCGACGACACCGCGAGACTGCAGGACTTGGTACGGCCGGGGCGGCTGATCATCGTCGATGTGCGCTCCGACGACATTGAAAAGAACGACGCGCTCGGCCTGTTCGTGGTGCTCATGCAACTGTTTGCTGAAGCACAGCATGGGAGCGATCAGTTCAACAAGCTGGTCGTCTTCGACGAGGCACACAAATACGCGGACGGCGGTGACCTGGTCGCGGGGCTCGTCTCCAGCGTGCGGGAAATGCGGCACAAGGGAATGTCAGTCGTCGTCGCCAGTCAGGACCCCCCGTCCGTACCCGCCGCTCTGATTGAGTTGTCCAGCACGATCGTGCTGCACAAGTTCACCTCGCCGGCGTGGCTCAAGTATTTGCAGAAGGTGAACACCGCACTCAGCGGACTCACGGCTCAGAAGATGGCGGAACTGTGCCCTGGAGAGGCTTATGTCTGGTCGAGTAAGGCCACGGACGAGGCTTTCACGCAGGGAACGGTGAAGGTGCTGTGCCGTCCGAGGGTCACCGAACATGGCGGTGGCACCAGGACGGCGCTTGGTTGATGTTGGTGTGGCTCCGAGTGGCCCTGGTTTGGGCAGTCCCGGGGACGCCAAGGCCGCGGGCGGCGGGGTGTCCGGCACGCTGGGACAGCTCCACTGAACGAAGAGAGGGCCGCGCCTCCCCCGGACGGTGGGGAAGCGCGGCTCTCCCGCTCTGGTGGGTCGAACGCCAGCCCGGTGAAACCGCCCCTAGTAGGACGAGCCCGACGCGCCGAGCGCCCCCGTGGGGTGCCAGACCGTCTTCGTCTCCAGGAAGGCCGTGAGGCGGTCGATGCCGGGCGTGGCGAAGTAATCCACAGGCTGTGGACGGACGACGCGCTTGAGGTTGTCGGCCGCCGCGATCTCCAGTTCCCTCGCGAGTGCCTCGCCGGCGCCGGCCAGGTCGATCGCGTTGACGTCCTGGTGGGCGGCGAGCGGGGCCGCGATCTCCGCCGTACCGCCGGTGAGGATGTTCACCACGCCGCCCGGGACGTCTGAGGTGGCCAGGACCTCGCCCAGCGACAGCGCGGGGAGCGGGAACTTCTCGCTCGCGATCACGACCGCCGTGTTGCCGGTCGCGATCACCGGGGCGAGCACGGAGACCAGCCCGAGGAACGACGACTCCTGCGGGGCGAGGACCGTCACCACACCCGTCGGCTCGGGGGACGAGAGGTTGAAGTACGGGCCCGCCACCGGGTTCCCGCCGCCGACGACCTGGGCGATCTTGTCGGTCCAGCCCGCGTACCAGACCCAGCGGTCGATCGCCGCGTCCACCTGGGCGGCGGCCCGGGACTTCGGCAGACCCTCCGCCTCCGCGACCTCCCGTACGAACTGGTCCCTGCGGCCCTCCAGCATCTCCGCGACGCGGTAGAGGACCTGGCCGCGGTTGTACGCGGTGGCGCCGGACCAGCCGCCGAACGCCTTGCGGGCGGCGACGACCGCGTCACGGGCGTCCTTGCGGCTCGCGCGCGGCGCGTTGGCCAGCCACTGGCCCTTCGAGTCGGTCACTTCGTACACCCGGCCGCTCTCGGAACGCGGGAACTTCCCGCCGACGTACAGCTTGTAGGTCTTGAAGACGCTCAGGCGCTGCGGCGCGGCCTGTTCGGCCTGCTTGGCCTTCCCGGTGTTCTTCGGCTTGTCAGACATCGAGGTACGCCTCCAGGCCGTGGCGACCGCCCTCGCGGCCGTAGCCCGACTCCTTGTAGCCGCCGAACGGCGAGGTCGGATCGAACTTGTTGAACGTGTTGGACCAGATGACACCCGCGCGCAGTTTGCTCGCGACCGCGAGGATCCGGGAACCCTTCTCGGTCCAGATGCCCGCCGAGAGGCCGTACTGGCTGTTGTTGGCCTTCGCGACCGCCTCGTCCGGGGTGCGGAACGTGAGAACGGACAGCACCGGGCCGAAGATCTCGTCGCGGGCGACGGTGTGCGCCTGCGTGACGTTCGTGAACAGCGTCGGGGCGAACCAGTAGCCCGACGACGGCAGTTCGCAGGACGGCGACCAGCGCTCGGCGCCCTCCGCCTCGCCCTGCTCGACGAGCGAGGAGATCCGGGCGAGCTGCTCGGCGCTGTTGATCGCGCCGATGTCGGTGTTCTTGTCGAGCGGGTCGCCCAGACGCAGCGTCGAGAGCCTGCGCTTGAGGGAGTCCAGCAGCTCGTCGTGGATCGACTCCTGGACCAGGAGCCGGGAGCCCGCGCAGCAGACCTGGCCCTGGTTGAAGAAGATGCCCGTGACGATGCCCTCGACGGCCTGGTCGATCGGCGCGTCGTCGAAGACGATGTTGGCGCCCTTGCCGCCCAGTTCGAGCGTGACCTTCTTGTCCGTGCCCGCGACCTGGCGCGCGATGGCCTTGCCGACGGCGGTGGAGCCGGTGAAGGCCACCTTGTTCACGTCCGGGTGGGCGACGAGCGCCGCGCCCGCGTCGCCGTATCCCGGCAGGATGTTGACGACGCCCCCGGGCAGGCCCGCCTGGCGGCAGATGTCCGCGAAGAACAGGGCGGACAGGGGTGTCGTCTCGGCGGGCTTCAGCACCACCGTGTTGCCCGTCGCGAGAGCCGGGGCGATCTTCCAGGCCAGCATCAGGAGCGGGAAGTTCCAGGGGATGACCTGGCCGGCGACGCCCAGCGGGCGCACGGCGTTGCCGAAGCCGGCGTGCTCCAGTTTGTCGGCCCAGCCCGCGTAGTAGAAGAAGTGCGCCGCCACGAGGGGGAGGTCGGCGTCCCTCGTCTCCTTGATGGGCTTTCCGTTGTCCAGCGTCTCCAGGACGGCCAGTTCGCGGCTGCGCTCCTGGATGATCCGGGCGATACGGAACAGGTACTTGGCGCGCTCGGAGCCGGGCAGCGCGGACCACTTCCCGAAGGCCCTGCGGGCGGCCTTCACCGCGCGGTCGACGTCCGCCTCGCCCGCCCGGGCGACCTCGGACAGGACCTCTTCGGTGCTCGGGCTGACGGTCTTGAAGACCTTGCCGTCGGCGGCCTCGGTGAACTCACCGTCGATGAACAGGCCGTAGGAAGGCGCGATGTCGACGACGGAGCGGGACTCGGGCGCCGGCGCGTAGGCGAACGCGGAAGCCTTCGCGGAAACCATTTCGGAAGCCATGTGGATCAGTCCACCGTCACGTAGTCGGGGCCGGAGTAGCGGCCGGTGGCCAGTTTCTGGCGCTGCATCAGCAGGTCGTTGAGGAGCGAGGAGGCGCCGAAGCGGAACCAGTGGTTGTCCAGCCAGTCCGTGCCCGCGGTCTCGTTGACCAGCACCAGGAACTTGACGGCGTCCTTCGTGGTACGGATGCCGCCCGCGGGCTTCACCCCGACCTGGATCCCGGTCTGCGCGCGGAAGTCGCGGACCGCCTCCAGCATCAGGAGCGTGTTCGCCGGGGTCGCGTTGACGGCGACCTTGCCCGTCGAGGTCTTGATGAAGTCCGCGCCCGCCAGCATGCCGAGCCAGCTCGCGCGCCGGATGTTGTCGTACGTCGACAGCTCGCCCGTCTCGAAGATGACCTTCAGGCGGGCGGCGCCCGAGGCCTCCTTCACGGCGACGATCTCGTCGTACACCTTCAGGTACTTGCCCGCGAGGAACGCGCCGCGGTCGATGACCATGTCGATCTCGTCCGCGCCCGCGGCGACGGCGTCCCGCACGTCGGCCAGCTTCACGTCGAGCGCGGCGCGGCCGGCCGGGAAGGCCGTCGCGACGGAGGCGACCAGCACGCCGGAGCCGGCGACGGCGTCCTTCGCGGCGGCCACCATGTCGGGGTAGACGCAGACGGCGGCGGTCGTCGGGGCGGTGCGGTCCGTGGGGTCCGGGTGGACGGCCTTGGCGCCCAGCGCCCGGACCTTGCCGGGGGTGTCCGCGCCTTCCAGAGTCGTCAGGTCGACCATCGAGATGGCGAGATCGATGGCGTACGCCTTCGCGGTCGTCTTGATCGAACGCGTACCGAGGGAGGCGGCGCGCGCCTCCAGACCGACCGTGTCTACGCCGGGCAGCCCGTGGAGGAAGCGGCGCAGGGTGCTGTCTGACGCGGTCACGTCCGTGAATGCGTGGGCTGCGGTGGGGGCAGTGGTGGGCATGGTCACCACCCGAGCATATCTACGCGCGTAGCGGCTGTACACCCCCGGGGTGGGGGATGCGTTCGGCTGCGTTCGGCTGCGGCTCGGTGGGGGTTGTTCGCGCAGTTCCCCGCGCCCCTGAGGGGGCTGGGAACTGGTTCGCATTCGGCTGCGGCGAGGTGGGGGCTGGCCGCGCAGTTCCCCGCGCCCCTTTGGGGCGGGGGCCGGGGCGTTGTCGGCTGCGGGGCCGTGGGGGTTGCCCGCGCAGTTCCCCGCGCCCCCGAGCGGGCGCCCCCGGCCGGGAACATCGTCGGCTGCAGGAGCGCGGCGGCTGGCCGCGCAGTTCCCCGCGCCCC
>NZ_JBHWZP010000054.1:0-38614 GCF_042728395.1 Streptomyces sp. NPDC060205 | reverse complement strand
CCCGTCCGTGCGTACGGCTGTGTGTACGCCCTGTTTCGTGAGCCTTATCTCGCCCCTTCCGTGCCTGGTGCAAATGGCTTCAATAGCGGTCCAAACGGATGTTCGTCACGGTGGTGTCGCCCGATTGCCGTGTATGTTCCGGGGCCGAGAGCCATGGAAGGGACCAACCCGGTGAACAAGAAGCTCGCGGCCGCGCTGTCCGGCGGTGCGGTACTGGTACTGGCGCTGTCGGGATGCAGCAGCAGTGACGACAACAGCGACAAGCTGAACGCCTGGGCCAAGCAGGTCTGCGACGCGGTGAAGCCGCAGGCCAGGAAGATCTCGGCCGCCAACACCGCCATCCAGCAGCAGACCTCGGACAACAGCACCCCGGCGGACGTCCAGAAGACCGACGCCCAGGCCTTCCAGGACATGTCCGACGCCTACAAGGCGATCGGGAGCGCCGTGAACAAGGCCGGGGCGCCGGACGTGGAGGGCGGCGACAAGAAGAAGACGGACGCCGTCAAGGAGCTCAACACCATCTCCGCGTCGTACGGCGACCTCAAGAAGCAGGTCGACGACCTCGACACCAAGGACCAGGCGAAGTTCGCCGACGGTCTGAAGGGGATCGCCACCCAGCTGGACAAGTTGAGCCAGAGCGGCAACGACGCCCTCGCGAAGCTGGAGGAGGGCGACGTGGGCAAGGCGATGGCCAAGCAGGAGAGCTGCAAGAGCGCGTCCCCGTCCGCCTCGGCGTCGAAGGGCTGAACCGCGGCGGAGCCGCCGTCCGGCGCCGGGGTGCCGCTCAGGCCCTCCGGCGCGGGCCCGCCCGCGCGGCGCCGGGGGCGGGTCACAATGGGCGGGTGAGTAACACCAGCCTGGCACCGCTGCCCTCGTCCGACCGCACCGACGTCACCGCACGGCTGCGGGACGCCCTCCTGGGCGCCTCCTTCAGCGCCGACGGGCTGCTCGACCTGCTCGGCGCCCCCGCGTACGCGGCGCTGGCCCGCAGTGAGACCGTGCCCGCGCTCCGGGCCACCCGGGGCGACTCCCCGCTGGAAGCCCTCGTACGGCTGTTCCTGCTGCAGCAGCCCGTGCCGCACGCGCGCGTGGCGGACGTTCTGCCGGTGGAGGACTGCCTGGAGAGCGGCTGGCTGACCCGCGTGGGCGGGGACGAGGTCGCGGCGGTCGTCGACGTACGGCCGTACGGCGGACCGGGCGGCGAGGACTGGTTCATCGTCTCGGACCTGGGCTGCGCGGTCGGCGGGGCCGGCGGCATCGGCAGCCATGACGAAGGCGTCGTACTCGGCGTGGGCGGCGCGTCCACCACGCTCGCGGGCATCACCGTGCGCGGCCCCTTCGCCTCCGCGCTCGACCTCGGCACCGGCTCCGGGATCCAGGCGCTGCACGCCGCACAGCACGCCACGCGCGTGAGCGCCACCGACCTCAACCCCCGCGCGCTGCACATCACCGCGCTCACGCTCGCCCTGTCCGGCGCTCCGGCGGCCGACCTGCGTGAGGGCTCCCTCTTCGAGCCGGTGGGCGACGAGACGTTCGACCTCATCGTCTCCAACCCGCCCTTCGTGATCTCCCCCGGCGCCCGGCTCACCTACCGCGACGGCGGGATGGGCGGCGACGATCTCTGCCGCACGCTCGTGACGCAGGCGGGCGACCGGCTGAACGAGGGGGGATACGCGCAGTTCCTCGCCAACTGGCAGCACGTGGAGGGCGAGGACTGGCAGGACCGGCTGCGCTCCTGGGTGCCGCGCGGCTGCGACGCGTGGATCGTGCAGCGCGAGGTCCAGGACGTCACGCAGTACGCCGAACTGTGGCTGCGCGACGCGGGCGACCACCACGCCGATCCCGTGGAGTACCAGGCGCGGTACGACGCCTGGCTGGACGAGTTCGAGGCCCGCAAGGTGAAGGCCGTCGGCTTCGGCTGGATCACACTGCGCAGGTCGGACGCCACGTCGCCCTCCGTCGTCCTGGAGGAGTGGCCGCACTCCGTCGAGCAGCCGCTCGGCGACGCCGTGCGCGCGCATTTCGAGCGGGTCGACTACCTGCGTGAGCACGACGACGCGGCCCTGCTGGCGGCGCACTTCAGGCTGGGCGCCGAGATCGTGCAGGAGCAGGTCGGCCTGCCCGGCGCCGAGGACCCGGAACATGTCGTCCTGCGCCAGCACCGCGGGATGCGGCGGGCCACGAAGGTGGACACGGTCGGCGCCGGTTTCGCGGGCGTCTGCGACGGCACGCTGAGCGCGGGACGCATCCTGGACGCCATCGCCCAACTGGTCGGGGAGGATCCCGTGCTGCTGCGCGACCGGACGCCCGCCCAGATCCGGCTGCTGGTCGAGCAGGGGTTCATCGAGCCCGTGGCACGCTGACCCCGCGGCGGCGCGGTGGCGCAATGGGGCACCGAAAGGCGCCGAGAGGCCGGCGGGAGCGGCCGGCGCGGCGGTGCCCCGGACCCGCCCGCTGACGTGAACTCGTCGTCGGCGACCGGTCGGCGGCGACACGACTGATGTGTATCCGCGCCGATGAGCCTGATGTGTCGGTTCTGGCGCGATTGGTACGCAAAAGGGCTCCTGTCAGTGGTCCGTGCGAAGCTACCTTCGAGAGACAGAACGCACGCGTCCTCGGGGGAGGCGCGCTGTCTCGGGGGAGGCTGTATGTCGGGGGACACACCGGGTCGGGGTGAAGGCAGGCGGATCGGAGGCCGGTACCGGCTGCTGCGCACGCTGGGCGCGGGCGGCATGGGCCGCGTCTGGCTCGCGTACGACGAGGAGTTGGCCTGCGAGGTCTCCATGAAGGAGATCAACCTGCCCGATGTGCCGATGGAGCCGGGCGAGTCCGCGGGCGAGGGTTCTCCCGACCGGGTGGAGCCGGGGGCCCAGGAGCGCATCGCCCGGGCCCGCAGCGAGGCACGGAACGCGGCGCGGCTGCGCGGCCACCCCCATGTGGCCACCGTGCACGACGTGTTGATGCACGAGGGGCTGCCCTGGATCGTCATGGAGTTCGTGCCGGACGCGGTCGACCTCCAGACGGTCGTCCGGCGGTCGGGGCCGCTGACGCCCGTGCAGACGGCCCGGATCGGGCTCGGTGTGCTCGACGCGCTCACCGCCGGGCACCGGATCGGGATCCTCCACCGCGATGTGAAACCCGCCAACATCCTGCTGGCCCCGGACGCCTCGGGCGATCCCTTCGCGCGCGTGCTGCTCACCGACTACGGCATCGCGCTGCAGCCCGAGTCCCGCGAGCCCCGCCTCACGGCCACGGCCGGCATCCTCGGTACGCCGGGGTACCTGTCGCCGGAGCGGGCCCGCGGTGAGCCGCCCACCCCGGCCGCCGACATGTTCTCGCTCGGCGCCACCCTGTACGCGACGGTCGAGGGGCGCGGCCCGTTCGACCGGCACGGGGAGTACGCGACCCTGACGGCCCTGCTCAGCGAGGAACCCACACCGCCGCAGCGGGCGGGTGAACTGGCGCCGGTGCTGCACGGCCTGCTGGTGAAGGACCCGGTGCGCAGGTTCTCGCCGGAGGCGGTGACACGAGGGCTTGAGCGCGTCCTGCAGAGCCCGCCGGGCGGGGTCTTCGGGCCGCCCGGGGTGGTTCCCGGGGCCGCCGGGGCCGCGCCCGCCGCGGGGCCGGGTGATCCATGGGGCGGGGCCCGGACTCCCGCCTCCACCCCGGGTTCCGGGCCGCCCGGCCCGCTCCCCGAGGCCCCCGGTGGGTTGTCCCCGGCCGGGAACTCGCCGCAGTTCCCGCCCTCGCACACCCCTCAGGGCCGCAGCACTCCGCAGACACCGCACACACCGGGCGGTCCCTCTCCGCAGGGCCCGCCGGGCGGCGGGCAGGACCCCTGGCAGGGGCCTGGGGCGCAGGGGCCGTACAGGGCCTGGAATCCGTACGCGGGCGAGTCCTCCTCGCCGTACGGGAGCAGCGGATCTCCGCAGACTCCGCAGCCCTACGGGGGCGCCGGCCCGGTCCCGCCCTACGTCGGCGGTGGGGCCCCGCCCTACGGGAGCGGTCCGACGGCGGTCACCGATGCCGGCGGTGGCCGGGACGACACACGACGCGTCCTGTCCACCGCAGCGGTCCTCACGGTCGTCACGGCGTTGGTTCTGGTGGTCGGCGGCGTCGCACTGGCGGCCCTCACGTTCAGCGGCGACGACAAGAAGGAGGCGAAGGGAGGCGGCACGACATCGCCCGCGTCGGGCGACACGGGGCCGGCCCTCCCGTACGGCAAGAAGGTGGGGCTCAAAAAGCCGCTGAAGACCGGGGACTGCGTACGGGCCGTCTGGCCCGGAACACCGTTCAGGTCGGTGCCGAACCTCGGCGTCGTGGACTGCGCGAAGGACCACCCGGACGGCCAGGTGGTGGCCGTGGACACGGCGGCCGACTACGCCGACGCCCGCGCCGAGGGCGCGAGGCGCTGTGAGCGGCAGGGCGAGGAGATCGCCGACGCGCTGCCCGACGCGGACCTCTACACCGTGACGCCGACGGAGCGCGGCTTCGAGAAGGCCGAGGCCCGTACGGCATGTCTCGTACTGGGACGGCATGCCGCCATCGGTGGCGCCGTCGGCCGTTTCCGGGAGGAGGGGTCGGAGCTGTTCACCGGTCAGATGGTCGACGGCGACTGCTGGAACGTCCAGATGGAGAAGGAGTTCTACAGGGCTGCGTTGACCGATTGCGACGAGCTGCACGACAACCAGGTCATAGGCGTCGTCCACGCTCCGGCGAACATGAAGTTCAAGAAGGCACTCAACGACGCGCCCAAGCTCTGCAGCAACAAGTTCGAGTCGACCTGGGCGCCCGACACCGAGTGGGTCGTCCAGGGCTGGCTGACCGACAAGTACTCCTGGAACCAGGGATTCACCATGACGGTGTGCACGGTGACCCGTGCCGACGGCGTGCGGACGAGCGGAAAGATACCGGCGCCCGGCGCGGTGTGACGGACTCCACCCGAAGGCGTGGTCGGCTTCGGGTGCGTGCGGTGGCCGGCGTCTTCCGGGCTCCCCGCTCCCGGTGCGCTCCCCGTCCGCTCCTGGTGCGGGAGTGGCGTGGCAGCGGTGCGGCGGTCCGTGCGGCAGCGGTGCGGTTTCGCGGTGTGAGCCGCCCCGCATCGGGGCGCACGGAGTCGGCCGTCTCCCGTTCACCTCGGGTTGGGATTCCGGCCTCCCGGAGGTGCCAGCGTCCCGACCGGAGCACGCGACAGCGAGCCCCGGGCCCCGCAAGGGCGGGACCCGGTGACACACGAGGGTGGAGGGACGAGCCATGGAGAGCGGACCGGCGATCTTCACGGGATCGGTGTTCGCCCTGTTCGGAGGCGGACTGCTGCTGTGGACCGCGGTCCGGCTGAGGCAGCGTGCTCCCGTCGCCCTCGGAGTGAGCCCCGTCGCATCGGTGGCGGTCGCGGGCTTCGCCGGGACGGCCGCCGTGCTCCTCGCGGTGTGGTGTTTCACTCGCGTCTGAGTCCCGGCCGCCGGCGACGCGCCGGTCGGCCCCGCTCCTGGGCCAGTGCCTCCCGCTGTCCGCTCGATGCCGCCCTGTCACCCGGGCAACACCGGCCCGCTGTCCGGGAAACACCGTCTTTGCTGTCCTGGAATCGCCGTACGGCTGCGGGCGCGAGCAAGATCGACGCCGGTCGAACTTCTTCTCCCCGGTAATTGAGAGGTCACGCTCCGGATGTTCCGGAAAGGGCAGGTCGGCACTCCGGGCGGCAGGAATGGCGGGAGTCGGGTTACCGTTCGAGTGGCCGTTGCGGGCTTTTCCCGTTTGACACGGGGGCGGGATGTACCGTCACACTCCGCAGCGTCAGCATGACCCGACCCCCGGGTTCAAGGCCTGGGGCGAGACCCCCTGCGTCGACCGGAGAGAAGAGCGAAGTTGTCCCCGACCAGCGAGACCGCACACGGCGGCCGCCGACTCGTCATCGTCGAGTCGCCTGCCAAGGCGAAGACGATCAAGGGCTATCTCGGCCCCGGATACGTCGTCGAAGCGAGTGTCGGGCACATCCGCGACCTCCCCAACGGCGCCGCGGAGGTGCCCGAGAAATACACCGGCGAGGTGCGTCGGCTCGGCGTGGACGTCGAGAACGACTTCCAGCCGATCTACGTGGTCAACGCTGACAAAAGGTCGCAGGTAAAGAAGCTCAAGGACCTGCTGAAGGATTCCGACGAGCTCTTCCTCGCAACCGATGAGGACCGCGAGGGCGAGGCCATCGCGTGGCACCTCCTTGAGGTACTGAAGCCCAAGGTCCCCGTCCACCGGATGGTCTTCCACGAGATCACCAAGGACGCGATCCGCAGCGCCGTCGCCAACCCGCGCGAGCTCAACCAGCGCATGGTCGACGCCCAGGAGACCCGCCGTATCCTCGACCGCCTCTACGGCTACGAGGTCTCGCCGGTCCTGTGGAAGAAGGTCATGCCGCGGCTGTCGGCCGGCCGCGTCCAGTCGGTCGCGACCCGTCTCGTCGTCGAGCGGGAGCGCGAGCGCATCGCCTTCCGCTCCGCCGAGTACTGGGACCTGACCGGCACCTTCGGCACCGGCCGCGCAGGCGACCGCAGCGACCCGTCGAACCTGGTCGCCCGGCTGACCGCGGTCGACGGCAAGCGGGTCGCCCAGGGCCGTGACTTCGACTCGCTCGGGCAGATCAAGAGCGCGAACACCCTTCACCTGGACGAGGCCAACGCCCGCGCGCTGGCCGCCGCCCTGGAGAACACCGACTTCGCCGTACGGTCCGTCGAGTCGAAGCCGTACCGACGCTCGCCGTACGCACCGTTCCGTACGACCACGCTCCAGCAGGAGGCGAGCCGCAAGCTCGGCTTCGGCGCGAAGTCCACGATGCAGGTGGCGCAGAAGCTGTACGAGAACGGCTTCATCACCTACATGCGTACGGACTCCACGACCCTCTCGGACACCGCGATCACCGCGGCCCGCGCTCAGGTCACGCAGCTCTACGGCGCGAGCTACCTGCCGGACAAGCCGCGTACGTACGCCGGGAAGGTGAAGAACGCGCAGGAGGCGCACGAGGCGATCCGCCCCTCGGGCGACCGCTTCCGCACCCCGGCCGAGACGGGTCTGACCGGCGACCAGTTCCGGCTGTACGAGCTGATCTGGAAGCGGACCGTCGCTTCCCAGATGAAGGACGCGGTCGGCAACTCCGTCACCGTCAAGATCGCGGGCAGGTCCTCCGACGGCCGGGACGCCGAGTTCAGCGCGTCCGGCAAGACGATCACCTTCCACGGCTTCCTGAAGGCGTACGTCGAGGGCGCGGACGACCCGAACGCCGAGCTGGACGACCGTGAGCGCCGCCTCCCGCAGGTCGAGGAGGGCGACCCGCTGTCCGCCGAGGAGATCTCGGTCGACGGCCACGCGACCAAGCCCCCGGCCCGCTACACCGAGGCCAGCCTGGTCAAGGAGCTCGAAGAGCGCGAGATCGGCCGCCCGTCGACGTACGCGTCGATCATCGGCACGATCCTCGACCGCGGCTACGTGTTCAAGAAGGGGACGGCCCTGGTGCCCTCCTTCCTGTCCTTCGCCGTGGTCAACCTCCTGGAGAAGCACTTCGGGCGGCTCGTCGACTACGACTTCACCGCCAAGATGGAGGACGACCTCGACCGCATCGCGCGGGGCGAGGCCCAGTCCGTCCCGTGGCTCAGGCGCTTCTACTTCGGCGAGGGCGAGGCGACCGGCGCCGCGGAGGCGGGCAACGGCGACGGCGACCACCTCGGCGGCCTCAAGGAACTCGTCACCGACCTCGGTGCCATCGACGCCCGCGAGGTGTCGTCGTTCCGCGTGGACAGCAGCGACATCATGCTGCGCGTCGGCCGCTACGGCCCGTACGTGGAGCGCGGCGAGAAGGACTCCGAGAACCACCAGCGCGCCGACGTGCCCGAGGACCTGGCACCCGACGAGCTGACCGTCGAGCTCGCCGAGGAACTACTCGCCAAGCCGAGCGGCGACTTCGAGCTGGGCGCCGACCCCGAGTCGGGCCACCAGATCATCGCCCGGGACGGCCGCTACGGCCCGTACGTCACCGAGGTGCTGCCCGAGGGCACCCCGAAGACCGGCAAGAACGCCGTGAAGCCGCGTACGGCCTCGCTGTTCAAGTCGATGTCCCTGGACACGGTGACGCTCGCGGACGCGCTCAAGCTGATGTCGCTGCCGCGCGTCGTCGGCACGGACGCCGAGGGCGTGGAGATCACCGCGCAGAACGGCCGCTACGGCCCGTATCTGAAGAAGGGCACCGACTCCCGTTCCCTCACGAGCGAGGACCAGCTCTTCACGATCACGCTGGACGAGGCCCTCGCGATCTACGCGCAGCCCAAGCAGCGGGGCCGCGCCGCCGCCAAGCCGCCGCTGAAGGAACTGGGTGCCGACCCGGTCAGCGGGCAGCCCGTCGTCGTCAAGGACGGCCGCTTCGGCGCGTACGTCACCGACGGCGAGACCAACGCGACCCTGCGCTCCGGCGACAGCGTCGAGGAGCTCACTCCGGAGCGGGGCTTCGAGCTGCTCGCGGAGAAGCGGGCCAAGGGACCGGCCAAGAAGACGGCCAAGAAGGCGGCGAAGAAGGCACCCGCCAAGAAGGCCCCGGCGAAGAAAACAGCGGCAAAGAAGACGGCTGCTACGAAAACGGCCGCAAAGAAGACCACCACCGCGAAGAAGACGGCCGCCAAGAAGACGACAGCGAAGGCCACGGCCGCCAAGGCGACCGCCGAGGACTGAGCCGTTCTTCACGGAGATCAACTCACCTTCGGTACCCGGAACGAACGCCCCGACACCACTTGGTGTCGAGGGCGTTCGCATGTTCGGGGCCCTCTTCGGGGACCGGGTGCGTCCGGATAGGCTGGCGGGATGACGCGAGCCGAGCAGCCAACGGCCCACACTCCGGCCCCCGACGACTCCCTGGTCGCAGACTCACGGGAGCGAGCCGTCCGGGCGCTGTTGCGTGTGCCGCAACTGAGGCGGCTGTGGAGCGCCCAGCTGGTGAGCGGCGTCGGTGACGCCCTCGCCCTGCTGGTGCTGGTTCTGCTCGCCCTCCAGGCGGCCGTGTCCGACGGCTCCTTCGGGGGCGGCTACCGCGGAGTGGCCCTCGCCGTGTCGGCGGTCTTCGGAGCACGCATCCTCGCGACACTCCTCTTCGGAGCGGTGCTGCTGGGCCCGCTCACCTCCCTCACCGCGCAGGACGGTCCGCTCGACCGCCGCTGGACCATGGTCGGCGCGGACGGCGTACGAGCCGTCCTGCTGATCATCGCGCCCCTGTGGATCGACTGGACCCCCGAGAACGCGCTGGCCGTGCTCCTCGTGACGGCGTTCGTCATCGGGGTCGCCGAGCGCTTCTGGACGGTGTGCCGCGAGAGCGCGGCGCCCGCGCTGCTGCCCGCGCCGCCCCTGGAGGGCGCGACGGTACGGCCGCTGCCGGACCACATGGACGCCCTGCGGCGCCTCGCCCTGCGTACGGGATTCGTCGCGGCGCCCCTCGCGGCGGCGGTGCTCGTCGTCGCCGGGCTCCTCAACAACCTGCTGGGCGCCGGACTCGCGTGGTTCGACCAGCACCAGGCGGCACTCGCCTCGTACGTCTCGGCGGGCCTGTTCGCCGCGTCCCTGTCGGTGCTCACCTTCCTCGAACTGCCCGACGTACGCACCCCGCGCGCGCGGTCGCCGCTGGAGGGACTGCGCCGCCCCAGGACGGGTTCGGGCATCGACAAGGGCCGTACCGGGGCCATCCCGCTCCTGGTGCTCGCCTGCGCGGCCGTCGCCGGAGCCGTCGCGGCGGCCGTCGCCGTGGCCGTGCTGCACGCCAAGGACCTGGGCGGCGGCCCGGTGACCTTCGGACTGCTGGTGCTCGCGGTGACCGGCGGGGTCGTGGTCGGCATCCGTACGGCGCCCAGGCTGCTGCCGTCCCTGTCGCGCCGGCGGCTGCTCGCCCTGGCCATCGCCTTCACCGGCATCGCGCTGCTCGCCGCCGGACTCGTCCCCGACGTCACCACCGTGCTCCTGATCGTCGGCCTCGCCGGCATCGGCGCGGGCGTCGCCGCCAACACCGGCCACGCCCTGCTCGACCAGGAGGCCGAGGACTACCGCCGCGCGCGGACGACGGAACACCTGCACGCGGTCGTACGGGTCTTCGTCGCCGTAGGTGTCCTGGTGGCGCCGCTCGTGGCGGCCGCCATCGGTCCGCACCGCCTGGAGAACGGCAAGTTCGTGTTCGCGCACGGCGGCGCCGCCTTCACCCTGATGCTCGTCGGCGCGCTGCTCCTGCCGGTCGCCGCACTGGTCCTCGCCAAGGCCGACGACCGCTCCGGAGTGCCCCTGCGGCACGACCTGCGGGACGCGCTGCGCGGCGGTGACGACCCGGTGCAGGCACCCACCGACGCCGGGTTCTTCATCGCCCTGGAGGGCGGCGACGGGGCCGGCAAGTCCACCCAGGCCGAGGCCCTCGCGGAGTGGATCCGAGCCAAGGGGCACGAGGTCGTGGTGACGCGCGAACCGGGCGCCACCCCCGTCGGCAAGCGGCTGCGGTCGATCCTGCTCGACGTGTCGTCGGCCGGCCTCTCGCACCGCGCGGAGGCCCTGCTGTACGCCGCCGACCGCGCCGAGCACGTGGACACCGTGGTGCGGCCCGCGCTGGAGCGGGGCGCGGTCGTGGTCTCGGACCGGTACATCGACTCCTCGGTGGCCTACCAGGGAGCGGGACGCGATCTGTCCCCCACCGAGGTCTCCCGCATCAACCGCTGGGCCACGGACGGGCTCGTACCGCATCTGACGGTCCTGCTGGACGTGGCGCCGGAGACCGCGCGCGAGCGGTTCACCGAGGCGCCCGACCGGCTGGAGTCGGAGCCCGCCGAGTTCCACGCGCGCGTGCGCTCCGGTTTCCTGACGCTGGCCGCCGCCGACCCCGGCCGCTACCTGGTCGTCGACGCCGGGCAGGAGCCCGAGGCCGTCACGACCGTGATCCGGCACCGGCTCGACGTGGTGCTGCCGCTCTCCGAGGCCGAGATCAAGGCCAAGGAGGAGGCACGCAAGGCCGCCGAGGAAGAGGCGCGCCGCAAGGCCGAGGAAGAGGCCGCCCGCAAGGCCGAGGAGGAGCGGCTGGAGCGCGAGCGCCAGGAACAGCTCGCCCGGCTGCGCGCGGAGGAGGAAGAGCGCAAGCGGCTCGAACTGGAAGAGGCGCAGCGGCGCGAGGCCGAGCGGCAGGCCGAGGAGGCCCGGCAGCGCGCCGAGGCCGCACGCGTGCGTGCCGAGCAGGAGAAGGCCCGGCAGCTCGCCGAGGAGAAGGCCCGCGCGGCCGAGGAGGAGCGCCGGCGCAAGCAGGCCGAGGAGGAGGCGCGGCTGCGGGCCGAGGCCGAGGAGCGGCGCCTGGAGAAGCAGCGGAAGGCCGAGGAGGCGCTGGTCCGGGCCGAGGAGGCGCGGCGGGCGGCGGAGGCGGCAGCCGCTGTGGCGGCGGCCACCACCGCTTCCGCGGCTGCGGCGGCCTCGGCGCGGGAGGCGGCCGCGTCGTCCGCGTCCGCAGGGCCCGCGGCTGCGGGCTCCGCGCCTTCCGGCGGGGCTGGGTCCGGTCGGGCGGCGGGTGGTCCGGGCCGTGAGAGCGCGGGCACCGCGAACTCGGGCGACGAGCGCCCGGGCGACGAGAGCCCGGACAACGAGAGCACCGTGCAGACGCCCATGGTGACGCCCACGAACGCGTCCGGAGGTCCGGTCGACGAGACGGCCGTGCTGCCTCCGGTGCCGCCGCAGGACGCCCGGCCGGCTGCCGGTCCGCACGCCGGTTCGGCCGCCGGTGCGGTCGGCGGTTCGGCCGGTGAAGAGACGGCCGTGCTGCCGCAGGTGCCGCAGCCTCCGCAGGGCGCCGCCGACGAGACCGCGGTGCTGCCGCCGGTCCGTCCGCAGCCCGCCGCGGACGAGACGGCGGTCTTCCCTCCGGTACGGGACGAGCGTGGCCGTGAGCCCGAGGACCGGGTGCCTCCCGGGTACGGGAACGGCTACGGGAACGGCTATGAGGCGGGGGCCGGGGCCTCCGACGGCGGCACTCGTGAGCTGCCCCAGGTCGACGCCGAGGGCAGGCCCCGGCGGCGTCCCCGCTCGGACTGGGCGGAGGAGACTCCGCTGGACGACCTGCCGACGCTCGCCGACGAACTGCTGGGCCCGCGGGACGACGACGAGCGGGACGAGGGGAACGGGCGCCGGCGGCGCTGACGGCAGCGGGCGCCCGTAGAGGCGTCGGCAGGATGTCCGCAGGACGTCGGCAGCGGGACCGTGCCGGCGTCCGGGCCTCGTTGTCAGTGCCCTCCCGCACAATGGGACGCAGCAGGCACACGTGCGACAAAAGGCGCGGCTGCGGCTGTGGCGATGACAGTGGTTGCGTCGGCGGCTGCGCCGGCGACGGCAGGTTCGACGAAAGGGCGGCGCCCCATGACCGTATGGGACGACCTGGTGGGCCAGGAGAAGGTGAGTGAGCAGCTTGAGGCCGCCGCGCGGGACGCCGACGCCCTGGTCACCGCGGTGGCCGCCGACACCCCGCTGCCCGAGGCCTCGAAGATGACGCACGCGTGGCTCTTCACGGGGCCGCCGGGCTCGGGCCGTTCCACCACCGCGCGCGCCTTCGCTGCGGCCCTGCAGTGCGTCAGCCCCGACCGCGCCCTCGGCGGTGCCCCCGGCTGCGGCTTCTGCGACGGCTGCCACACGAGCCTGGTCGGTACGCACGCGGACGTGCAGATCATCCGCACCGATCTGCTCTCCATCGGTGTGAAGGAGACGCGCGACCTGGTCCGCCGCGCCCAGCTGTCCCCGGCGGTCGGCCGCTGGCAGGTCATCGTCATGGAGGACGCCGACCGCCTCACCGAGGGCGCGGGCAACGTCCTGCTGAAGGCCGTCGAGGAGCCCGCCCCCCGTACGGTCTGGCTCCTGTGCGCGCCCTCCCTGGAGGACGTGCTGCCCACGATCCGCTCCCGGTGCCGTCACCTCACGCTCCGGACGCCCTCGGTGGCCGCGGTCGCCGACGTCCTCGTGCGCCGCGACGGCATCGAGCCGGACATCGCCGCCGCCGTGGCCCGTGCCACCCAGGGCCACATCGGGCGCGCCCGGCGCCTCGCCACGGACGAGCGGGCCCGCGCGCGCCGGGCCGCCGTCCTGAAGCTGCCGCTGCGCGTCGACGACGTGGGCGCCTGCCTCAAAGCGGCCCAGGAGCTGATCGACGCGGCCTCCGAGGACGCCAAGCAGGTCGCCGAGGAGATCGACGCCAAGGAGACCGAGGACATGAAGGCGGCCCTCGGCGCGGCCCAGGGCGGCCGTATGCCGCGCGGCACCGCGGGCGTGATGAAGGAGCTGGAGGACAAGCAGAAGCGCCGCAAGACGCGTACGCAGCGCGACAGCCTGGACCTGGCCCTGATCGACCTCACGGCGTTCTACCGCGATGTGCTCGCCCTGCAGTTCGGCACGGACCTCGCCCTCGCCAACACGGAGATGCAGGACGCGCTGGACCGGCTGGCCCGGGGCTCGTCGCCCGAGGCCACCCTGCGCCGGATCGAGGCGATCGCCGCGTGCCGGGAGGCCCTGGACCGGAACGTGGCACCGCTGCTCGCGGTGGAAGCCATGACGATGGCGCTGCGGGCGGGGTGAGGCGGGCCGCGCGGTGCGCCGGAACGGCGGGCTGACTGACGGGATCCGCGCGGCGGTCCGGCCTACGGGACAGACGCGGACTCCATGGGCTGACGCGGACTCCATGGGCTGACGTGGCGGGTCGGCGCAGGTCGAACGGGGAGTTGACGGCGTCACTCGTACGAGGCATGCGGGCAACTCTGAGCGATCAAGTCGTCGCACAGGGTTACGCTCGGTCGATGTACACCAGGCGCCGGCCCGGGTCGTCCCGGGCCCACCGTTCCCTCCGCGCGTACGGCACCCTGTTCGCCGTTGCCGGACTCCTCGTCTCCGCCTGCTCCGCGGGGAGTTCGACGACCGCCGCGAGCCCGGCCGGGTCCGTGGCGCTGCACGCGCTGCCCGAGGCCACCCCGTCCGCGCTGGCCCCGTACTACGCGCAGCGGCCGAAGTGGCGGGACTGCGGTGTCGCCGGCTTCGAGTGCGGCACACTGAAGGCGCCGCTCGACTACGCCGAGCCGGCCAAGGGCGACATCCGGCTGGCCGTGGCCCGCAAGAAGGCCACCGGACCGGGCAAGCGGATCGGCTCGCTGCTCGTCAACCCGGGCGGGCCGGGCGGATCGGCGGTCGACTACCTCCAGTCGTACGCGGGGATCGGCTACCCGGCGAAGGTGCGCGCCCGCTACGACATGGTGGCGGTGGACCCGCGGGGCGTCGCCCGCAGCGAGCCCGTCGAATGCCTCACGGGCAAGCGGATGGACGCGTACACACAGACGGACACGACCCCCGACAACGCGCGCGAGACCGCCGAACTGGTCGACGCCTACAAGGAGTTCGCGGCGGCCTGCGGCCAGCGCTCGGCGAACCTGCTGCGCCACGTGTCCACGGTCGAGGCGGCCCGTGACATGGATGTCGTACGGGCCGCGCTGGGCGACGAGAAGCTGAGTTACGTGGGTGCCTCGTACGGCACGTTCCTCGGGGCGACCTACGCGGGCCTGTACCCGGAGCGCGTCGGCCGGCTGGTCCTGGACGGCGCGATGGACCCGTCCCTGCCCGCGCGGCAGCTGAACCGCGACCAGACGGCCGGCTTCGAGACGGCCTTCCGGTCCTTCGCGAAGGACTGCGTGGGGGAGTCCGACTGCCCGCTGGGCGGGAAGGGCACGACGCCCGAGCAGGTCGGCGAGAACCTGAAGGCCTTCTTCCGGCAGCTGGACTCCGCCCCCATCGACGCGGGCGACGCGGACGGCCGCAAGCTGGGCGAGGCGCTGGCCACGACCGGTGTCATCGCTGCGATGTACGACGAGGGGGCCTGGCCGCAACTGCGCGAGGCCCTCACCACGGCCATGAAGGACAAGGACGGCGCGGGCCTGCTCGTGCTGTCCGACAGCTACTACGAGCGAGAGGCGGACGGCACGTACGCCAACCTGATGTCCGCCAACGCGGCGGTCAACTGTCTGGACCTGCCCGCCGCCTTCGCCTCACCCGAGGAGGTCGAGAAGGGCGTCCCCGACTTCGAGAAGGCCTCCCCGGTCTTCGGCAAGGGCCTCGCCTGGGCCTCGCTGAACTGCGCCTACTGGCCGGTGAAGCCGACGGGTGAGCCGCACCGCATCGAGGCGAAGGGCGCGGCGCCCATCGTCGTCGTCGGTACGGTCCGGGACCCCGCGACGCCCTACCCCTGGGCGCAGGCCCTCGCCACCCAGCTCTCCTCCGGGGCGCTCCTGACCTACGACGGCGACGGCCACACGGCGTACGGCCGCGGCAGCGCCTGCATCGACTCCGCGATCAACCAGTACCTGCTCGAAGGCACCCCTCCGCAGAAGGGAAAGCGCTGCTCGGCGGCCTGATCGCCGGGGGACCGGGGGTGCGTTCGGGGGCGGTACGGAGCACCCCCGGAAACTGTGTAGACTTGCTGACGTTGCAGATCGCACCATAGTTCTGGCAACGCGCCGCCTTAGCTCAGATGGCCAGAGCAACGCACTCGTAATGCGTAGGTCTCGGGTTCGAATCCCGAAGGCGGCTCTGTAGAAGCCTCAGGACTCACTCGCCGTGACCTGGGGCTTTTGCTTTTTATCGAACGCGACGGCGTCCGAGAGCCGGTCGCTCATCTCCGCCGTTCGGTTCAGGGACGCTTGGCGTCGATTGGCCGTGTGCCGGTTTTCGATCCCGCCCTCCTGACAACTGCCCATGTCGGTAAGTAAAGTTGAGCGCTCTGCAGGTTGCGGATGGTCGACACGGGGGCGTCATGATCATCGTTGGGGAGTCGCAGGCCACGGTGCCCTCCGTCCTGCAGAGCGACCCGACGGTCCCAGGTCAGGATGTCGGAGTTCCTCACACCGGCGGTGATCCGCACCTGGAGCGGCACTCGATCGTTCTGTCCGGTCAGGCGAAGGCATCCGCCGTCCGGATCACTCCCGCTTCTCGGCTGGACAACTTGCCCGTGCTTCCGTCGCAGCCCTTCATCGGCCGCGCCCTGGACCTGTCGCAACTGGGAACGTCCTTGCGGACCGGCGGCGGGGTCGTCACTCAGACCACCACGGTGAGTGGCTTGGGTGGCATCGGTAAGACGGCTCTGGTCCTCCGGTACGCCCACGACCAACGCCAGCAGTACCAGCTCGTCTGGTGGATCGTCGCCGAGACAGAGGAGCAGATCACCTCCGGATTCGGCGACCTCACGCTGCGTCTGCATCCGACGTGGGCGCGCGAGGCCACCGCCAAGGAACGTACCGAGTGGGCGTTGACATGGCTGGAGACCCACTCCGACTGGCTGGTCGTCTACGACAACGTGGAGCGGCCTGAGGAACTGACCCCTTTTCTGGGGCGATTACTCGGCCACGGTCATCAGCTCGCCACTAGTCGGCTCGCGACCGGATGGCCCGCGAACACCGCTCTGGTCAGTCTGGACCTGCTGGATCACGAGGATGCCGTCACCCTGCTGCACCGGACTTCGGGCCTCAGTGTGGACGCCCCCACGACCGGATCCGGCGGTGCTCTCCCCTCGCAGGCATCCCTGCTGGCGGCGGACCTCGGGCACCTGCCACTGGCTCTCGCCCAGGCCGGCGCGTATCTGCGGGAGACCGGCATCAGCTTCGCTGCCTACCGGGACAAGCTGGCCCGACTGCCCGACACAGTACTGGGCGACGGCACGGGCGGTTCGGACCGGACGATCGCCCGGATCTGGCGAACCAGCCTGCAGTCGATCCGATCTTCGCATCCCTCCGCCGTCTCCCTTCTGCACACCCTGGCCTGGTACGCACCCGAGGCTGTACCGCGCGAGGTGGTCGACCGGCTGGGGCAGCGTCTTCAGGACGTCGAGTCCTCGCTTGCCGCGCTGGCGGCCTATCACCTGGTCACACTCGGCTCCGAGGGGCCGAGCCTGCACCGGCTCGTACGGCAGACCCTTCAGCGTGCGGATCCGGCCGAGGTGCCCGAGGCCCGCGACCTCGCCGAGGCGGCGTTGGCGGCCGAACTTGCAGGGGCCTCTCCCGAGCGAGTACGGCAGATGCTGGTGCACATCCAGGCTCTCGCGGAGATGGGCCCCGCGGCCGGACCGAATGCCGCAGCCGTCGACATGTATCGGCTCGGCACCGACGAACTTGTCGCGCGGGAGCAGCATGTCCTGGCGATTCCCTTGATGATGCTGGCCGTCGACGGCAGCACACGGCTGCTCAGTGTGGATCACGAGACCACGCTCGACGACCGGGACCGGCTGGCGGAGCTGCACGCCAAGGCAGGCGATCCGGCGTTCGCGGTCCAGCTGTGCCAGGACGTCTACCTCGACCGGGTCCAGTCCCACGGCCAGTACGCTGTGGAGACCTTGGCGGCCCGGGAGCGGCTTGCGTACGCGCACCGTAAGGCCGGCGAGGTCATCAGAGCTGTGCAGGGGCTGACGGCCGTGGTCGACGACCGTCGCCGGATCCAGGGTGAGGCCCATCCGGACACGCTCACCAGCCGGAACAACCTGGCCTACGCGCTGCAGACGGCAGGCCGGTACGAGGCTGCTGTCGAGGAGTTCCGGGCGGTCGTGGCCGACCGTGAACGTCTCTTGGGAGAGCGGCACAAGGACACACTGGCGAGCCGCACCAATCTCGCGTACGCCCATCTGCAGGCCGGTGAGCACCGCACAGCGCTGAGCCTCTACGAGCAGGCGATAGCGGACCGGCGGCGCCAGCACGGCCCGGACCACCCCGACACGCTGACCAGTCGCGGCTGGCTGGCCTCCGCGCACAGGGCCGCGGGCGATCCGCGCACAGCGGTCGCCCTGTACCAGGAGGTTGTGGACGACCGGACCCGGGTGCAGGGTGCGGACCACACGGACACTCTGCGCAGCCGCCACGAGCTGGGCTGGGCCGTGGCCAAGGCCGAAGGGCCGGATGTGGCCCTACGCCAGTTCGAGTCGCTCGCGGCGGACAGCGCAAGGGCACAGGGGCCCGACCATCCCGCCACGCTCTTCTATCGCGATGACATCGCGGCGATCCATCGGATCCGTGCGGACTACGGTCGGGCAGCCGCTGCGTACGAGGCGGTGATCGCCGACTACACCCGGGTCAGGGACAAGGACCATCCGGAGACGCTGCAGGCCCGGGCGATGCTGGCCTTCACCTGGCAGCTGGCAGGAGACCACCGGCGTTCGGTGCGGGAGCGCCAGGCATTGGTCGCGGACCGGACACGCGTGCACGGCGACCGGCATCCGGCGGCGCTGACCGCTCGGGCCAACCTGGCCTTCGCCCATCGTGCAGCCTCCGAGTTCCCGGCCGCGCTCAGGCTTCTCGATGAGGTCGTGCGGGATCGCAGCGACGTCCTGGGGACCGAGCACCCTCATGTCTTCGCGATCCGCGAGGCACTGGCGCGTACCTTGCAGTGGGCCGGCGACCACGGTGGCGCGGTCCGAGAGCTGAAGTCGCTGCGCGCGGACACGGAGCGGTTTCTCGGCCCGGACAATCCACGCGTGCTCGCCGTACGCCTGGCTCTCGCCCAGGTGTACGCGGAGGAGGACCGTCTGGCGCAAGCCATGGAACTCTACGGGCCCTTGGCCGAGGACTACGAACGGCTCCGCGGGCCCGACCACCCCATGACCCTCGTAGTCCGACTGCGGGTAGGGGCGGCTCATCGCGCGGCAGGCCGGTACGACAGGGCAGGTGAGGTGTTTGACGCGCTGATCGCCGACCACACCCGGGTCCAGGGACCGGATCATCCGGACACGCTCAACGTCAGGAGCTGGAGAGCCCTGGTCTTCCGGTCAGCCGGACAGTACGAACAGGCGATCACGGCGTACCGGAAACTGATCGAGGACCACACCCGGCTCCTGGGCCCGGAGGCTCCGGACACTCTGCATGACCGCAACGCTCTCGCGCTGGCCCGGCTGGACGACGAGGACCACGCGGGTGCGATCGCCGGTTTCAGCGCACTGCTCGACGACCGGCGAAGGCTCCTGGGGGAGGACGCTCCGGACGCCCTGCTGATGCTTGAGAACCTGGCGGACGCCTGTTCGGCGGATGGCCAGCACGACCGCGCCGTCGCTCTGTACGCAGAGGCGGTCGACGCGTGGAGCGTGAAGTGGGGGGCTGCGCATCCTCGCACCCTGCGCTCGCGGCGGGGCCTCGCACTCGTCGGGCGAACGGCGGGTCGGCACCGGTCGTCACTCAGCACGCTGCGGGCCGTACTCGAAGAGCGCGAGCGCATCGACGGCCCTGATCATCCCGCCGTACTGTCCCTGCGCTTCGACCTGGTCCGGGGGCACAATGCCGCAGGCGACTATGTCCGGGCCGCGGAGGCGGCCGAGCAGTTGCTGTCCGACACCGCTCGGATACGGGGCCGGGACCACATCGCCACCCTTAACGCTCGCCTGCTGTTGACAGACGCGTGGCGGGAGTCCTGCCAGTACCAGCGAGCCATGGTCGGGTACGAGACGCTGGTCGAGGAGTACACACGGTTCCACGGTCCGGAACACACCGAGACACTCGCGATCAGGACGCTGCAGGCCTATGTCCTCTCCGAGCGTCTCGATTACGAGCGGGCCATAGCGCTCGGCCAGGCACTGGTGGAGGACCGCACGCGCATCCAGGGCGCCGATCATCGCAACGTCCTGCGGGAGCGGCGTAACGTGGCGCGTTGGCGGGAGTGGGCCGACGACCGGGCAGGAGCGCTGCGAGATCTGGACGTTCTGCTGTGCGACCACGAGCGGATACTGGGCGCCGAACACGCCGACACCCTCGATCTGCGCAGCGCTGCCGTATGGACACTACTGGGACCTTCTACGGCCGACCGTGCTGTCGAGGCCGCTACGCGGCTGGTGGCGGACCTCACCCGGTTGCGGGGGCCCGACGACGTCACGACTCTCGACGCCCGAACACGTCTCGCGCTGGCGCACGAGGAGGCGGGTCACCTCACCCGGGCGCTGGCTTTCCGCGAGTCGCTGGTGGAGGACCGCGTCCGCGTACAGGGCCGCGGGCACGGCGCGGCCCTGGCAGCGCGCAGAGCTCTGGCCTGGTCCCGGCGTGCGCTTGGTGACCGGGTACGGGGGGTCGCCGAGCTTCTGGTCCTGATCGACGACAGTGATCAGGAGCGGGGCGCCGACCACCCCCGTTCTCTGCACTGTCGCAGCGCCCTCGCATCCGCCTACCGTGAGATGGGCGACCCACAGCAGGCGGTTCTCATCCTCGAAGACCTCTGCAAGCGGTATGAAGAAATTCTCCCCGAAGAGCATCCGGCGGCGCTCGGGGCACGTGGCAGCCTGGCCTGGTTGATCGCGGACGTAGGTTCCCCTGGCCACGCGGTGCTCATGGCCCGCGCGCTGGTCGACGACTGCACCCGGCTTTTCGGCGTCCGGCACCGCAAGACGCTGGACCACCTGCCGGTTCTGGCGCACGCGCTGTCGCAGGCCGGCCAGCCCGCGGAAGCGCTGGAGGTCCTCAACGAACTGCTGCGCTCACAGGCCCGATTGTCGGCAGGGCACCTGGAACTGCCCGAGACGACCGAGGCCGTCGTCCACGTTCACCGCAATGCCGCCGACGCGGGCGAGGATGGCACGGAGACAGAGGGATCCGGCGAACTCCTGCGCCAGGGCATGGTCGTCGAGGTCTTCGCCCGGAGTTACGACGTCTTTCTGCCCACCCTCGCCATTCAGTTGGCCGACACCCTCGCCCACACGGGCGATCACGCGGCGGCCGTAGCGCTGCTGAGAGCCGTCCACGCTGCCCGTTCCCACGTCTTCGGTCCCGACCACCCGCTGACGCTGGAGAGCCTCGCCACCTTGGCTCTCGCGTCCCTGGAGGCCAACGACCCGGATTCCGCGCCGTCCGACGCGGAGGTGCTGGGCTGTTGGGAGCGGGTCTTCGGGGCGGATCACCCTGACACGGAGGAGCTCCGCTGGCGGCTGCGCACCGCGCGCCCGGCATGGCGGGTCCAACTGTCGCTGGCAGGAGACGAAGAGCCGACGGTGAACAGCCCGACACCGATAGAGGTCAGCCTGGTCCGCGAGCAGGGGAGCACCGCGCCTCGGCCGGCCCTGATGGTGGTGGTCCCTTCCTGGCGGACTGACGCTTCGGTGGAACCGGCCCTGGCGGAGTACGAGCCCGAGGGTGATCCGGCGCGCTTCGTGCTGACGGCGCACGAGCGGGGGGAGCACGACCTCCGTCTCACGCTCTACGACCACGCGACCGGACTGGTGTTGCAGGACTTGCGGACGACCATCCGTGTATCGGGTTCTCCCACCGGGAGCGAGGACGCACCACAACGTTATGGGGAGGACTGACCTCGATGGCGCAAGATCTCGGTGTGGAGGTGCTTGAGGACCCCTCCCACCGCTTTTCGGGAAGGCCACCTCGGCGCGGCCATTCGCCGGACATCGTGGCGGACGCAGCCTCCGCCGAACTGGTCGTGCGGCTGTATCGGTCCGGCACGGGCCTGAGTGTCTACGCGCACGGTATGTCGCTGCGCGGAACGGAGCCGTTGCACCAGGCAGCGCTGGAGATATCCGAGCAGGAGATGGTGGATCGCGCGGACCGGCTGCTGGCCATGTGGCGCGATCAGGTGGTCTTCCACGAGTCCACCGATCCCGGAAACGGGCAGCAGGTCGGCGGTCGTCCTTTGGCCGAGTCGGTCGATCTCACCGAATTGCGTGCGCTGACCGACCCGGTGGTGGCGAAGCTGGCCGACGAGGGCTTCGATCTGCTTCATGTGATGCTCGACGGGACGGGTTACGACCTCGGCCGCTTCCGCGAGTTTCTGCTGGGCTCTCTCGCGAGCGGGCGGCAACTGGCCATCAGTTTCGACTCCGAGTGGCAGCTTCCCTGGCCCATGCTCGCGGTGGACCCCGCAGAGTGCGACTCTCCCTGGGAGGCGTTCCTCGGGCATCGGCACCAGGTCGAACAGGCCCGTGCCGGTTACCCCTGGGACCACGCCCCGCTGGGCCGCCGTGAGCGGGCCACCGCCAGCCTCAACAAGGACACGGCCCTTGATCACGTGACCCGGGCGCACGAGGTTCAGAAGATGCTGGAGGAGCGTTCCCTGCTGACCGTCCGTACGCGCGGAAGCGAACTCATGGAGGCCCTTTCGCGTTCCGTGCTGCACGAGGACGTCATGTATTTCTGGTGCCACGGCCGCTTTGTGCACACGGGTGCCTCCAGTCAGGTCCTGACCGTACGGCTGTCCGACACCGAGGACATCGACGGTCCTGTGGTGAGACGTAAACGACGCTTGTACCTCCGAAGCCCGCAATCGCGTTTCAAGCCCTTCGTGCTGCTGAACGCCTGTCATTCGGCGAAGGCCGCGGATCCGGGAAGGCTGAAGCACCTCGGGCAGGAACTCGTGGACCAGGGGGCCGACGGCGTTCTCGCGCCGCAGATCGAGATCCCGGAAGCCTTCGCGGCCGAGTACGCGTACGCCTTCCTCGATCGCTACCTGAGTGGCGCGCATACAGCGGGTGCGATAGGCCAGTGGCTGGTGCGGCGCTTCGCGCGGGAGTTCCACAACCCGCTGGCCCTTGTCTATTCGCTGAATGGTGGCATCAATACGCGTCTGGACCTCGTTTCATGACCGTACCCCGCAAGCGGCCCGGGCTGAGTTCCCGTGGGCCTGTGCTTGCGTCCCCGGTGGAGGTCGACCTCGACGAGCAGGGCCGCCTGACCGGCCCGGGCGGCGGGTCACCGGTACCGGTGACCCGGGTCGCCGAGCACCTGGCGCGCCGACTCGTACTTCCGGTCTCCGTCACCGACATCCATGTCTACGTCCACGGCTGGCAGACCCCGCCGGCTCAGGCGACCCGGACCGCCCTGCGCCTCCTGGAGCAGGCCGTCGAACTGTACGAGTCCGCCCCGAGCCGCTACCCGGCCCTCAAATCCGGATACCGGCCTTGGTGCGTCGTGGTCCGCTGGCCTTCGTCCAGCCTGCCGGGAAAGAAGGGCTACGTGCGGATCAGGGACCGGGCACATGCCATGAGTGCCGAGGGGCAAGGGCATGCCCCCTACGTCATCGGGCACTTGCTGGGCTACCTGGACGCCGAACGGACCGACCCTGCTGGTCCAGCGGTGCTGGCCAACCGGACCGGCCAGTATCTGCATCTGATGGGCCACTCCTTCGGAGGACGTTTTCTGTGTGAGGCGGTGCAGCGCGCGGCCGAGCGGCCGCCGGTGCTCGGCTGGAGCACGCCGCACGACTCCCGTCGTCCCTTCACCGTCGACAGCATGCTGATCTTCCAGATGGCGGCTCCGCGCGACGCGTTCCTCCGCCACTTCGGTGCGCTGTTCCCGACGGCCACGCGTCCCGGCGCCCCGCTCCGCGGCCCGATCGTTCTGACCCATTCCCGATGGGACCGCGCCACGGGCTTCTGGCACCTGCGCGCGGAGAAGACGGCAGGGATCGGCCACTCCGGCACGGGGGCAGCGCCGGTCCCCCAGTTCTCCACCAGGCTGCTGCCGACCGGTACCGACTATGCGCAGCAGGCCCTGGATCACCGACTGGTCAACATCGACGCCGACTGGCTCTACCGCGGCAGCCGCCGTACCCGCCTTAACCCCTCCGGTGCCCACTCCGACTTTGTTCGTCCGGAATCCGCTCACCTGCTGCTGACCCTGGCGGAACGCTCTCGCTGACGGGCGCCGGTGGCGGGCGCATCGGACGCGGCGGTCCCGCGGTGCACTCGGCTTGCGGAGTTCGTGAGCTTCACCAGACGCCCCGCGGACGATGGCTCTTTCCGCAACTGCCCCCAGGCCCTACGACGCCAGCGTCGCCAGCGCCGGGCCGAATGCGATCAGGAGCGGGACCAGTGGGGCCAGTGCTGCGGCTGTTGTCGTGCCTCGGCGGTGGGTGCGGGGGAGGCGGGGCGGGGGGTCCAGGAGGCGTTCCACGCGTTGGTGCAGCAGGGGCCGCGGGGTGGCGCAGGACAGGACGCCGCGGTGCTGGTTCAGCTCGATGAGGGCCAGCGCGGTCGTGAGGTGACCGCAGCGGCGCGAGGCCGTGTCGTCGGCGGACAGTTCGACGAGGCGGTGCGTCTGGTCGCGGAAGTCACGGAAGACCGGGATGCCCGGAAAACCGCCGGCCAGCGCCTGGGAGAGATGCAGGAGCCAGTCGTGGCGGGCGCGCGCGTGGCCGAGTTCATGGGCCTGGATGGCGTCCAGCTGGTGATCGGTGAGGCGGTGCAGGGCGCCCGTGGTGACGACGAGCTGGGCCGGGTTGCCGGGCATCCACCAGGCGTCCGGGTACTCGTCCTCCAGCACGAGGAGCGGGCCGCGCGAGGTCGGCAGTCCTGCCGGCAGCTCGGGCGCGCGTTCGCGCAGGTGCTCGCGGCGCAGACGGCTGCGCCTGCGGGCCTCCGTCACCTCGCGGGCCAGCATCGCCGTCGTCCAGGCGGCGCCGCCCGCCAGCAGCAGCGTCAGCGCGGTGGTCCAGGGCGGGGCGGCGGCCAGGTCGTACGCCGCGGTCACGGAGGGCGGCGCGGGTGCGAAGACATGGGCGCGGACCGTGTGGAAGACGGCGGAGGCGCTCAGCACGAGCGACGACAGACAGCACAGCAGGACCGTGGCGACCAGGCACTGCCACACCCACAGCGCGAGTACGGGCTCCCGCTCGGGCCAGGAGGCACCGGTCAGGACGCGGGGCGCCACGACCGCGGCGGTCAGGGCGACGGCCGCCATCAGCATGAGCGAGATGGTCACGGTCATGTCCTGGCCCCTTCTTCCCCTCGGTCCGGCGGGTCATGGACACGCTACCGGTCGTCGGGACCCCTGAGGCACCCCGGAGAAGTGATGGCGCCGGGTGACGGCCCGGCGCGACGGCCTGGAGGGATGCCTCATGCGACCACCCGGCGTGACGCAGCGCCGCGCGGTCGTGAGACGGCCGTGGCCCATATCCGTACAGGACGGGGAACGCTGTCCGGAACATGCGTCGCGACACCCTTACGACGTCGCGTACTTGAGGAGTCCACAGCGTGAACGGCTAGCATCGTTCTCTGATGGTCCGACGAGGTCGAGATCGGGGTGGGCGTCGTGTCGGTGGGACCGCGGATCGCCGTGGCCGTGGTGACGATGGGGACGCGGCCCGACGAGGTCGACGCCCTGCTCACGTCGGTGGCCAAGCAGGACGTCGCCCCCGAGCGGATCGTGATCGTCGGGAACGGCTGTCCGCTGCCGGAGTTCGCCGAGCGGCTGGGCCTGCCCGGTGAGGTCACCGCCATCGAGGTCGACGAGAACCTCGGCTGCCCGGGCGGCCGCAACGTGGCCCTGCGGCGGCTGCGGGAGTTCGGCGACGTGGACGTCGTCGTCGAGCTCGACGACGACGGGCTGCTCGTCGACCCCGACGTCCTGCGGACGGTACGGGACCTGTACGCCGTCGAGCCGCGCCTGGGCATCGTCGGTTTCCGCATCGCCGACGAGAACGGCGAGACCCAGCGGCGCCACGTACCCCGGCTCGGCGCCAAGGATCCGCTGCGCGGCGGCGAGGTGACCTGCTTCCTCGGCGGCGGCCACGCCCTGTCCATGGAGATGCTCGCGCAGACCGGTGACTGGCCCGCCGAGTTCTTCTTCGCGCACGAGGAGACCGACCTGGCGTGGCGGGCCGCCGACGCCGGCTGGACCATCCGCTACGAGCCCCAGCTGCTGCTCCAGCACCCGAAGACGTCACCCGCCCGGCACGCCATCTACTACCGCGTCACCGCCCGCAACCGCGTCTGGCTGGTCCGGCGCCGGCTGCCCCTTCCGCTCATCCCCGTCCACCTGGCGGTCTGGATCGCGCTGACCCTCGTACGGACGCGGTCCGTCGGTGGGCTGCGGGCGTGGTTCGGCGGTTTCGTGGAGGGGCTGCGGGCGTCGGCCGGGGAGCGTCGGCCGATGCGGTGGAAGACCGTGTGGCGGCTTACGCGGCTGGGGCGGCCACCCGTCATCTGAGGCGGGCGGGGAAAAGGGGAGTTTCTTCGTGCGGTTCCGCCCGGTACGCGGGTGACTCACGCGTGTCCTACGGGGCTCTCGGACCCGGTCGCGACGGCGACACTCCCCCGAGTCGCGGCGACCTACGACGCCTACCGCGTACCGGAACGACCGGATCCGATGCGGTGATCAAATCAGGCCACGCCAACCGATCGCTAACATGGGACGAACGGTGTGGCGGGGCACGGAGTTTCGCCCCAGGGTCGGCGGAGCGTCGGATTCCGGCCGCCCGGCGCCGCCGACGGGGAGGGCGAACAGGTGGGCGGCGGGACGCGGCCGGAACGGGAGGCGACCGGACTGCCCGGCCGGCCCGGCACGCCCACGCCCGAGACGGCCCAGACGTCTCCGCCCGCCCTGTCCACGCGCGAGGCGGCGGCCTCTTTGGACGGTGGCTCGGTCGGAGCTTCCGGTGCGGGCACCTGCCGGCTGCGCTTCGGGCTGCTCGGGCCGACGGTCGTGTACGACGCCGGCGGCGTGGCCCGGCCGGTCAGCAGCGCCAAGGGGCGCGTCCTGCTCACCGCGCTGCTCCTGGAACCGGGGCGGGTCGTGTCCGTGCAGACGCTCAAGGACGCGCTGTGGGGCGCGTTCCCGCCCGCGTCCGCGCACGCCTCGCTGCAGAATCACGTGACCCGACTGCGGCGGCTCCTGGACGACCCGGACCGGCTGAGGTCGGTGGCCGCCGGCTATCAACTGCGCGTAGCGGATGGCGAGTTGGACGTCGGTGTGTTCGAGGCCCGGGTTGTCGCCGCCCGTGCGGCGTATGCGCGGCGCGACTGGGGGAGTGCTTCGGCCGAGGCCGTGGCGGCGCTCGCGCTGTGGCGCGGCACCCCGTTGGACGGCTGGTGCCCGGAGGCCGGTGGGATCTCCCTGATCCAACGGCTGGAGGAGGCACGGCTGTTCGCCCTGGAGTGCCGTTACGACGCCGAACTGGAGCTCGGTCGGGGAGCGGCCGAACGGGCTGTACGGCTCTCCGGGCTCGCACCCGAACTGGCCGCGCTGGTCGCGGAGTTCCCTTTGCGGGAGGCCTTCCACCGGCAGCTGATGCTGGTCCTGTACCAGACGGGCCGCCAGGCGGAGGCGCTGGCCGTCCACCGCGACCTGCGCGGCAGGCTCGTCCGCGAACTCGGCGTGGAGCCGGGGAACGCGGTACGGGAGGCCCATCTGGAGATCCTTCGGGAGCCGGGACGTGGGTTTTCGGGAACCCCGGCCGCGAGGACCGCCGGCCACCCTCGAACGCGAACCGCCGAACGGGTCGCCGCCGTACGGGCTGTCGTCGAGCCCGGGTCCCGGCGGGCCGTCCCGCTGCTGCGGCCGGCCACGACCACGATCTTGGCGGAGACGTTCGCCACGGGTCCGGCTCCGGCCCCGGCTATTCCCGCGCAGCCCTCCCGGACTGTCACCGCAACCGCAACCGCAACCGCAACCGCAACCGCAACCGGAGCCGTAACCGGAGCCGGAGCCGGAGCTATCACCCCCACCCCCGTGCCGAAGCCCGCTCAACTTCCGCCCGTGCCCGTCCACTTCACCGGCCGGGACACAGTCATCCAGGCCCTGCGCACCGCACTCCTGCCGGGCGGTCCGGAGGGCCCGGTCGGGGACGGCCGCCCCCGAGTCGCCGTCGTCAGCGGTATGGCGGGGGTCGGGAAGAGCGCGCTGGGCGTCCAGGTGGCGCACGGGCTGCGGGCGGAGTTCCCCGACGGCCAGCTGTACGTGCGTCTGCACGGGGCGACACCGGGCGTGCCGCCGCTCACCGCCGGACAGGCCCTCGCCGCACTGCTCCGCGACCTCGGCGTGGAACCGCGAGGCGTGCCCGAACACCCGGACGCGGCCAGCGCGTTGCTCCGCTCCCTGCTGGCACCCACCCGCACCCTGCTCGTGCTGGACGACGTCGCGAACGCCGCCCAGGTCCGTCACCTGCTGCCCGCCGGCCCCGGCTGCGCGGTGATCGTCACCAGCCGTTCGCCCCTCACCGCACTGGACGGCGCGACGCGCTTCCCGCTCGCGCCGCTCTCCGAGGAGGAGAGCGCCGAACTGCTGCGCGCCGTCTCCGGGCGGGACGGCCTCGACGGCAGGCATCCGCTCGTCGGCCTCACCGGACGGCTGCCCCTCGCCCTGCGGATCGTCGCCGCGCGCCTGGCCGCCCGGCACGTTCTCACCCCGGACGCGCTGGCCGGTCAACTGGCCGCCAGCGACGAACGGTTGCACCATCTGGAGTACGACGACCTGAGTGTGCGGCGCTCCCTCGCGGTCGCCCTCGACGCGCTGCGCGCCTCGGACCGCGAGGCCGACCGGGACGCCGCGCTCGCCCTGCGCAGGATCGGCGCGCTCGACCTGCCGACGTACGGGATTCCGCTGCTCGCCCGGCTGCTGGGCACCGGCGAGCGGCGCGCGGAGGCCGCCCTCGACCGCCTCGTCGACGTCGCCCTCCTCGACGAGAGCACGTACGGCCGCTACGCCCCCCACGACCTCGTACGGGATTTCGCCCGCGAGGTCGCTGATCCCTCAAGCCAGCAACCTTCGGGTCCGCATCCTTCAGGCCCGCATCCTTCAAGCCCTGATCCCTCGGGCTCGGATCCCTCGGGCCCGGATCCCGGTTCCGCGGACATCGCCCTCCGCTGGTACATCGCCTCCGCCCGCCAGTGCGTGCTGGCCCTGACGCCCTCCGGTGTCGACCGGGACAACCGGCTCGGGGTGACCGCCGCCGAGCGGGCCTGCGTGGCCGCCGACGCGGACGGGGACCCGCCCCCGCCGTTCGGCTCGGCCGCCGAGGCCGTCGCCTGGGGGGACCGGGAGGTGGCGAACGTCGTCGCACTCGTCGAGGGACGGGCCGCCTCCTCCCCGCTCGTACCCGTCCTCGTCCGCGCCCTCTTCCCGTATCTGCAGCGCCGCGGCCGGCTCCGCGAACTGGCGGCGCTCGGCCGGCGGGCGCTGGACGTGGCGCGGCGTCTCGGTGACGACGCCGCCGAGGCGATCGCGCTCTCCGACCTGGCGGGCCTGCACTTCATGCAGGGCCGGGCCGGCGAGGCGCTCGTCCTGACCGACCGGGCGCTGGCGCGCTGGCGCGGCCTCGGCGTCCTGCCGCGCGTCCAGCGCTGTCTGAACAACCGGGGGCTGCTGCTCGAAAGCCTGGGCCGGTACGCCGAGTCCGAGACCGCCCTGCGGGAAAGCCTCGCACTGGCCCGGCGGGCGGGCGACGCGGACGGCGAGGCCGTCGTCTACAGCAACCTCGGCAACCTGTACGAGCACAGCGACCCGCGCGCCGCCATCGAGTGGCACGAGAGGAGTCTCGCGCTCGGGGAGGTCATGGCCGACTCACGGGTCCGCGAGTCCGGGCACTGCAACATCGGGTACGCCCACCTCACGCTCGGTGAACCGGCCCGTGCGCTGGAGCACTTCGACCGTGCCCTGAGCATCTCGGACGGCGTCGACTGGCAGAGCGGTTCGCAGACCCGTCTCGGCCTGGTCCGTGCCCTGCGCGAGCTCGACCGCCCGGCGCGGGCCGCCCGGGAGTGCGCCCTGCTGCTGGAGCGGGCCGAGCGGCGTGCCGACCGCTACACCGCGGGACTCGCCCGGCATCAGCAGGGACTGCTCCTGCGGTCGGCGGGCCGCACCGAGGAGGCGTACGCGCGGTGGGAACTGGCCCTCGCCGATCTCGACGGCACCGACAGCCCGGTGGCCGAGGAGCTGAGGGACCTGCTCCTGAGCCGCACCGGCTGACCGGCACGGCCTCTGGGTACGCGCCGCCCGGTACGCGCCGCCCGGCGCGCTCACTTCGCGTCCGCGTAGCACTTCACCACCGCCGTGGTGAACGGGAACCGCACCGGCGTCTGTCCGAACGTCAGCCGGCCCGCCTCCTCCGCCGCCTCCCGGATGGCCTCGACCACCGCGTCGGCCTCCTCCTTCGGGCAGTGCACCATCACCTCGTCGTGCTGGAAGAAGACCAGCTCGGCCGCCATGTCCCGGCAGGTGCGCCGGAGCCCGGCGAGCACCAGGAGGGTCCAGTCGGCGGCGCTGCCCTGCACCACGAAGTTACGGGCGAAGCGGCCCCGGGCCCGGGAGTTGCTGGACGCGTAACCGGGCACCCAGTCCTGGGCGCCTCCCGGCTCGGCCCCCTCACCCGAACCGCCGGCCGGCTCGCCGGCCTCCTCGCTGTCCGGGATCCCCGCCTCCTCGCCCGAGGAGTCCGACCCCGCCGCCGGTGGGCAGGTGCGGCCCAGCCAGGTCCGTACGAGCCGGCCCTCCTCGCCCGCGCGGGCCGCGTCGTCCACGTACGCCACCGCCCTCGGGAAGCGGCGGCGCAGCAGCGCGAGGTTCTTGAGGCCGTCGCCGGACGTCTGGCCGTAGATCGCGCCGAGGACGGCGAGCTTCGCCTGGGCGCGGTCGCCGGAGAAGGCCCGGTCGGAGACGGACTGGTAGAGGTCGCTCTCGCGGCCCGCCACCTCCATCAGGCCGGGGTCGCGGGAGATCGCGGCCAGGACGCGCGGCTCCATCTGGTCGGCGTCCGCCACGACGAGCCGCCAGCCGGGGTCGGCGACCGCGGCCCTGCGTATGACCTTGGGGATCTGCAGGGCGCCGCCGCCGTTGGTCACCCAGCGGCCGGTGACGGTGCCGCCCGCCTGGTACTCCGGTCTGAACCGTCCGTCCCGCACCCAGTCCTGGAGCCACGACCAGCCGTGGGCGACCCAGATCCGGTACAGCTTCTTGTACTCGATCAGTGGCTTCACGGCCGGATGGTCGACGGACTCGATCTCCCAGCGCCGCGTGGACCTCACCTTGATGCCGGCCTGCGCGAACGCCTTGACGACGTCCGCGGGCAGGTCGGGCCGGACCCGGCGGCCGAACGCGGCCGACACCTCCTCCGTCAGCTCGGCCAGCCGCCGTGGCTCACCCCCGCCCGCGTACCGCTCGCCGAGCAGTTCGTGCAGGACCTCCCGGTGCACGTCGGTGCTCCACGGCAGCCCTGTCTCGTTCATCTCCGTCGCCACGAGCGTGCCCGCCGACTCGGAGGCCGTCAGCAGCCGCATCCGCTCGGGCCGCGCGGTCGCGTCGTGTCTGCGCTGCTGCTCCCCGTACACCTCGATGAGCTGCGCCAGCGGTACGTGGACGGGGCGCGGCTCGAAGAGGGAGGACTGCGAGCCGGGCTCGGCGGAGCGCTGCGGAGGGTCGGGCGGTACGGGGCCGCCGCGCAGCCTGGCCAGGGCGGCGGCGGCCGAACGCGGTTCGCCGAGCCGTCCCTCGTGGCCGAGCAGGAGGGTCTCGGCGGCCTCCAGGTCGTAACACCGCTCCACCCGGACGCCCTCGGCGCGCAGCCGTGGGTAGACCTCCGCCGTCGCCCGCCACACCCAGCGGGTGACGTCCGGCCGGGAACGGACGGACTCGGCCAGGTCCGGTTCCCTCAGGAGCGGTCCGGTGGGCAGCCCGTCGGGGCCGAGGGGGGCGAGCTCCGCGCCGCCGTCCTCGGTCGGCGCGAGAGCCCACCGTCCGGTCACTCTGCGAGTCTCGCAGGAGGGTCTGACAATCCGGGCCCGCGGCGGGCCCGCTGCGGTCCGCCCGCTGGTCCTCGCCGGACCAGGCCCACCTTGGCGGGTGCGGGTGCGGGTGCCGGTTCGGGTGCGGGTTCGGTGGGGGTGGGCCGCGCAGTTCCCCGCGCCCCTAAAGGGGCCGGGACTGGGCCCGTCTGGCTTTTCGGGTGCGGGTTCGGTGGGGGCTGGTCGTGCACTTCCCCGCGCCCCTGAAGGGGCCGGGGCGGGGGCCGGGGGCTACTGCTGGGGCTTCTTCAGTTGTTGCAGCGACTTTGCGATGTCCGCTTCGGTCGCCGCCTTGGTGACGCCGAGTCCGCTCAGCAGGCCCGTACCCGCCTCGTGCTCCAGGAGGGCGAGCAGGATGTGCTCCGTACCGATGTAGTTGTGGCCCAGGCGCAGGGCCTCGCGGAAGGTGAGTTCGAGGGTCTTCTTGGCGTCGGCGTCGAAGGGGACGAGCGCGGGCATGGCCTCCGCGCGCGGCGGGAGGCCGGCGCGCGCGGCCTCGCGGACGGCCTCCAGGGCGACGCCCTGCGCGATGAGCGCCTTCGCCGCGAGGCCCTCCGGGTCGGCGGCGAGGCCGAGGAGCAGGTGCTCGGTGCGGATCTGGTCGTTGCCCGCGGTCCTGGCCTCCTCCTGGGAGGCCACCACCACGTTCCTGGCGCGTGCGGTGTAACGGCTGAAGCCCTGGCTCGGGTCGAGGTCCGACTCGGCCTTCGGGACGAACCGCTTCTGGGCCGCCTGCCGGGTGACCCCCATGCTCCTGCCGATGTCCGTCCAGGAGGCGCCCGAACGCCGGGCCTGGTCCACGAAGTGCCCGATCAGATGGTCGGCCACGTCGCCGAGGTGGTCCGCGGCGATCACCGCGTCCTGGAGCTGGTCGAGGGCGTCCTCGTGAACCTTCTTGATGGCCTCGATGAGGTCGTCGAGGCGTACGGAGGTGCTGACGCGTGGATTCGTGGTCATGTGTCAACCGTAGGTTGACGCTCTGTGGGTGTCAACCTTGCGTTGACAGTCCATGTGCGGGTGACCGTCACGGGTTGGTCCGGCGCCCCACCGGGCGGACCCCCGTTCCGTCCCGGGGGCCTCCCGGCTACTTCGGGGACGCCACGAGCAGACGTACGGCCAGTCCCGTGAAGACCGTGCCGCTGAAGACGTTCAGCGCGCGGGCGACCCGGCGGCTGCGGCGCAGCAGGTCCGAGAGGCGGCCGGAGAGCAGCCCCACGGAGGCGTCGAAGACGAAGCCCATGACCACGATGGTGACGCCGAGGACGAGGAACTGGCCCATCACATGGCCGAGTCCCGGGTTCACGAACTGCGGCAGGAACGCCACGTTGAAGAGGATCACCTTGGGGTTGAGGACATTGGTGACCGCCCCCTGCCAGAAGGCCCGCCGTCGGCCCGGACCGACGGCGGCGCCCTCCTCGACCGGCACCGAGCGGTCGCGGAACGCCTTGACCGCGAGGTACAGGAGATAGGCGGCGCCTGCCCAGCGCAGTACGTGGTACAGCGTCGGCAGCGCCGTGAACAGGGCGGACAGGCCCAGCATCGCGGCGATCGCGTGCACGAGCATCGCCGTGGCGACGCCCGCTGCGGCCATCACCCCCGTGACCGGTCCGCCCCGGCCCCCCATCGCCACGATGAACATCATGTCGGGACCGGGGCTCACCACGAGCGCGAGCGCGGCGACCAGGAACGCTGCGTACAGAGAGGTGTCGACCATGGGGGCATGCTCGGGCCCGCCGGCCGACGGGTCGAGCGATTTTCACCCGCTGAGACGGCCACGCGCGCGCGGCCGGGCCGGCCGTGGGGTTCTCCCAGCCGCACGGCGGTGGCACGGCAGTCTTCCGGCGATCCCCCGTTCCCCCCATGACACGATCGACGCATGAGTAGTACGTCCTACACGTCCTCCACGTCCTCCACGGTGGAGCGCGCCTTCGCGGCGGCCCTCTACGCCGACTCCGACACGGCCCTCGACACCGGTGCCTCCCTGCTCGCCGCCGACCCCGCCTCCGACGCCGAACTCGCCCGTCGTGGCGAGGAGTTCATGGCGGCGACCTGTCGGCGCGGCTGGCAGCCGGCGGATGTCGTACGGATCGTGCGGCGCGAGCTGGACGACGTGCACGAGCGTCTGGCGGCGGAGCTGGTCCTCGCCGAGGCCGCCCGGGACCGTACGCCCCGCGGCCCGCGCTGGTCGGCACAGCTGGCCGAGCTGGCCGAGCCGAATCGGTCCGACCGTTCGGACCGCCCCGATCGCCCGGACCGGTTCCGGTACGCGACCGCGGCCCTGGAGCTGTACCGGCTGCTGCTGCGGCTGCCCGCACTGGAGCCGCTGGACGCACACGTACCCCATGCGTCCCGCGCGTCCGAAGGGTCCGCCGTCCCACGGGACACCCGCATGCTCACCCGTATCCGCGCGCTCCTCGCCAAGGCGGAGGCCACCGGGTTCCCGGAGGAGGCGGAGGCGCTGAGCGCCAAGGCGCAGGAGCTGATGGCGCGGCACAGCATCGACGAGGCGCTGCTCGCGGCGCGTACGCACGCCAAGGACGCGCCCGGTGCCTGCCGGATCGGTGTGGACCCGCCGTACGAGACCGCCAAGGCGGTCCTCCTCGACGCGGTGGCCGGGGCCAACCGCTGCCGGGCGGTGTGGAACGAGGCCTTCGGTTTCTCCACCGTCGTCGGCTTCGAGCCCGACCTGGAGGCGGTCGAACTTCTCCACACCTCGCTCCTCGTGCAGGCCACGGCCGCGATGACCAAGGCGGAGGCGGCCCAGCGCGCGGGCGGCAGGAAGCGGACGAAGTCCTTCCGGCAGTCGTTCCTCGCCGCGTACGCGCATCGCATCGGCGCCCGGCTGGCCGAGGCGGCCGAGGGGCAGGTGACCGCCACGGAGGGGGAGTTGCTGCCGGTCCTCGCGGCACGCGACGTCGCGGTCACGGACGAGACGGAACGCATGTTCCCGGACACCGTCACGACCCGCCTGCGCGGAGTGTCCGACGAGGCAGGCTGGCAAGAGGGCTCCGCAGCAGCGGACCAGGCCCAGGTCAGCCCCCACCGCCCCCTCCCCACCCCGTGACCACCACCCCCGCCCCGTAAGGGGCGCCCCCAACCCCCACGGCGGGCCCCCGCCCCGTAAGGGGCGCGGGGAACGGCGCGGCCAACCCCCACCGGCCGGCGGATGCCCCGCGACGCTCAGTCCCCGCCCCGCCGCAAGCGGAGCGTCACCGCTCAGTCGCCCGTCCGCTGCAGCGGAGTGACGGACGCGTCCGGCTCGTCGCCGCCCGCGCCCCGAAGGGCCACCTCGCCGTACTTCCAGGCGAAGGACAGCTCCCCCTCGGCCCCCGGCAGGGAGAACTTCGCCGTCGTCACCGCGGCGGCCTTCGCGGCGTCCCCCGCGGGCCCGCGCACGTACGTGATCGTGAAGCCGACCGTCTCGTCCTTCTTCACCGTCAGCTTCTCCGGCTCCGCGGACTTCTCCGGGGCGACGGACAGCGCGGTCCCGCCGGCGTCCAGGCCGACGGTCGGGAAGCCCTGCAGCGTGCAGTCGGCTCCGGAGCCGTTCGTGAGGCTGACGGAAACGGTCCCGGTGTCGCCCGCGGCCGGGGCCTCGCTGGCGACGACCTCCTGGCCGAGCTCGCCGGCCGCGCAGGCGGACGACGACGTGTCCTTCTTGGACCCGCTGCTCTTGTTGTCACCGCCACCACTGTCGTCGCCACCGCAGGCGGTCAGGGTCAGGGTGAGCGTCGCCGCGAGGGCGGTGACGGCGATCGGCAGGGTGCGCATGGATGTCCTCAAGCCTCAGGGTCGTACTGCTGCTGATGGTGTAGCGGGTGCTGACGGTGTAGCGGGTGATGGCGGCGAAGCGGGTGATGGCGGCGAAGCAGGTAGTGAAGGTGAAGCAGGCAGTGAAGGTGAAGCAGGTAGTCATGGTCGAGCGGGCGATGACGCGGTGATGACGGTATCCGTAGATCATCATGGATCCGCCACCCCCGCGGCCCCTCCCGTACGCTGGCGCAGTGAGCTGGCGACGAGCGCTTAAGGACACCGCGCGCTCGGGGCTCGCCGTGGAGAAGACACGGCTCGAACCTCTCGTCGCGGTGCGCGGAGCGGTGGGACTCGCGATCGTGATCGCGGCGAGCCTGTGGGCCTTCGGCCCTGCCGTCGCCGCGAGTTCGGCGTTCGGCGCGTTCCAGGCGGCGATCGCCACGTTCCAGCGCAGCTGGCGCCCCCGTCCCGAACTGGCCCTCGCCTCCGGTACGAGCCTCGCGATCTCCACCTTCCTCGGCTACCTCACGATCTCGCGGGAACCGCTCTTCCTCGCCCTGCTGGTGGTGTGGACGTTCGCGGCCGGGATGAGCTGGGCCGCGGGCCCGACCATCGGCCTGATCGCGTCCTCGAACGTGGCGATCATGCTCGTGACGGTCACTCTGCCGACCTCCGTCGCCCAGGCCGCGGGCCACGCCGCCATGATGATCGTGGGCGGTGTCGTCCAGGCCGCGCTGGTCGTGCTGTTCCCCGTACGCCGCTGGGGCGCCCATCGTGACGCGCTCGCCGACGCCCTGGCCGCCGAGGCGGACTACGCGCGGCGGCTGCGCCACGATCCGGTCGCGTCCTTCGACCCGCTGCCCCTGATGGAGGCGCGGAACGCCGCCGCCGTCACACCCCGCCAGGCCCGCCGCCGCCCCGCCGAACTGCACGGCGCCCGCGGTATCGCCGAGCGCATCCGCCCGGTACTCGCTTCGCTGGCCGACCCGGCGATGGGCGTACCGGCGGAAGGGCCCGCCCGCGACCGGGTCCGCGAATTGCTCGCCGCCGCCGGCGCCATCCTCGACGCGGCCGCCCACGCGATCCGCCGGGGCGAGCCCGTCACCGTGCCGGGCGCGGCCCTGGCCACCTTCCGCACCCCGGACACCGGAAGCATCCTCACCGGCCGCCCCTACCGCGCGGCGTCCCGCCTCAACACCCTCCTCCAGGACGTGCTGGAGACGGCGGGCGGCAGCACACCGAAGGGCACCGACCGGGCCCCGGCCGTCGGCGTCGCCCCGGCCGCCCCCTCCCCGCGCCCCGGCAGCCGCAGCCGTCCCACCCTGCTAGCCCTGGTCCCCACGGCGCTCGGGGCCATGCGCAAGGAACTGCGCAGGGGCTCCCCGATCACCCGGCACGCCACACGGGTCTCCGCGGTCGCCGCCGCCGGATACGTCCTCGGCACCGCGCTGCCCCTCGGCCACGGGTACTGGGCCCCGCTGACCTCGGTCATGGTGATGCGCCCGGACTTCTCGCAGACGTACAGCCGGGCCGTCGCCCGCCTCGGCGGCACCGTCGTCGGCGTGGCCGTGGCCACCGCCGTCGTGCGGCTTGCCGACCCGGGCACGTACCTCTCCGGCGCCCTCGCCGTGGTGAGCGCCGCGCTCATGTATCTGCTGATGCGTACGGGCCAGTTCGCCGCCCAGGGCTGCATCGCCGCGTACGTCGTCTTCCTGCTCGGCATGGGCGGCGAACAGTGGACGCAGACCGTCCCCGAACGCGTCCTGCTCACCCTGCTCGGCGGACTGCTGGCGATGATCGCGTACGCCGTCTACCCGGCGTGGGAGACCCCGCGGCTGCGCACCCGCCTCGCGGACTGGCTGGCCGCACAGGGCCGTTACGCGGCCGTCGTCTTCGACGCCTACGCCGATCCGGCCCTCCGCAGCGCCCCGGACGTCCGCGAGGCCCTGCTCGCCGCGCGCACGGCCCGGGCGGCCTGGCACACGGCCGTGGCCCGCGCCACCGCCGAACCGGTCCGCCACCGCGGCCTCTCGCGGACCGCCGCCGACGACGCCGAGGACGCGCTCGCCCAACTGGGCCGCGTCGCGATGCTCCTGGAGGCCCACCTTCCGGAACGCGGCGCCACCCCGGTCCCGGCGGCAGCCCGACTCGCCGAGGCCCTGCGTGAGTCCACCCAGCAGGGGGCGAAGGCCATCCGGGAGCGCCGGGTGCCGCGCTGGGACGCGGTACGGGCCGCCGTGGAGGCCTTGGAGACGGAGCCGCAGGGCGGGGAGGAAGCCTTGCTCGTTCCGGCGCGGCTCGTCCTCGACGCCCTGACCGAGCTGTCCGAGGCGCTCGACACGGCCGTACCGCCCATGACGCTCGACGGGACGTCGGCGGTCGCGGAGCCGGACACGAAGCCCGGCACGGAGACGGACGGTGTCAGGAGCCCAGGCTCGCCGTAGGCAGGCCGGGCGGCAGGCCCTCGCCCTCGGACCTGGTGTACGTCTCCGCGCCGAAGCCGTCCCAAGTGACCTTCAGGGTGGTGGAGTCGACGGAGTCCACCATGCCCTCGGCCCGGTCCTTGTTCCCGTCGGTGCACTTCAGCGTGATCATGCGCATGTCCGAGGTCTTGCCCGCGGTGCCGCTGCAGACGGATCCGCTCGTCGAGAACAGGCCCGCCTGCTTGCCGGTGATCACCAGGGCCACGGCCTTGCCGTCCTTGGTGGTCAGCCAGTTGCCGTCGAGCTCGTCGGCCGCTGCGGTGCCGGTGTCCGCGGACGCGGTCGGTTCGGCGCTGGCCGTGGACGACGGGTTCTTGTCGCCGCCACCGTCGCCGTCGCTGCAGCCCGTCGTCAGGGCTAGCGCGGCTGCCAGTCCTGCGGCTGCGGCCGCGGTGCGCGCGTGCGTGCGCGGGCGCGGGCGCGGGAAGGTCGCCGAAGTCACTGAGGCCTCCAGGGTCTGACGGGGCGGGTCCGACCGCTGCAAGTTACCAGCAGTAGGCGCCCGCCTGCCGGGCACGCTTTGCTCGGGAGCGCCGGCGCAGCCCTGCAAGCGGGCAGGCCCGTTTACCACGCGGGGTTCACTTCGGCTGCGGGCCGTGGGGGTTGCCCGCGCAGTTCCCCGCGCCCCTGGGGGTGGGGCAGGCCCGTTTGTCCGTGCGGCCCGGTGGGGGCTGGTCGCGCAGTTCCTCGCGCCCCTGGGGGTGGGGGAGGCGCGTCCGTCCGTGCGGGTCGGTGGGGGTTGCCCGCGCAGTTCCCCGCGCCCCTTAACAGGGCCAGGCCCGTTTGTTCGTGCGGGCCGGTGGGGGCTGGTCGCGCAGTTCCCCGCGCCCCTGAGGGGGCCGCCGGGGTGCGCACCCAG
>NZ_JBHWZP010000053.1:0-38780 GCF_042728395.1 Streptomyces sp. NPDC060205 | reverse complement strand
CCTAGGAGGGGCTGCGCCCCATCAGGGGCGCGGGGAACTGCGCGGCCCGCCCCCACCGGGCCCGCAGGCAGTCGACAGCCCCGCCCCCCAGCCGTGGCTACTTCACGTCGAGGAGCTGTTCGATCGGGTCTATCGCGAAATAGATCAGGAACAGCGCCGACGTGCCCCACAGCAGCCAGTGCACCTCCTTCGCCCGCCCCAGCACCGTCTTGATGAGGACGTAGGACACGAACCCCGCCCCGATCCCGTTCGTGATCGAGTACGTGAACGGCATCACCGCGATCGTCAGGAACGCCGGGATCGCGATCTCGTACCTGTCCCAGTCGATGTGCTTGACCTGCGTCATCATCAGGAACCCGACCGCGACGAGCGCCGGCGCCGCCGCCTGCATCGGCACGATGGTCAGCAGCGGTGTCAGGAAGAGCGCACAGGCGAACAGTCCGCCCGTGACAAGGTTCGCGAACCCCGTACGGGCCCCCTCGCCGACCCCCGCCGCCGACTCGATGTACGACGTGGCGGAGGACGCGGACGCCGCGCCGCCCGCGACCGCGGCGGCGCCGTCGATGAGCAGCACGCGGCCGAGGTTCGGCACCTTGCCCTCCTCGTCCAGCAGCCCCGCCTCGGCGCTGATGCCGACGACCGTGCCCATGGTGTCGAAGAAGTCGGACAGGATCAGCGTGAAGACCAGCAGCACGACGGTGATCACACTGACCTCGCCGAACGCGCCGAACAGGCTGAAGTCGCCGAGCAGTCCGAAGTCGGGCGAGGCCACCACGTCGTCGGGCACCTGGGGCGTGGTCAGGCCCCAGCTCTTGACGTCCGCGATCTCGTTGACGACGATCGCGACGGCCGTCATGGTCACGATGCTGATCAGGATGGCGCCCTTGACCTTGCGGGCGAGCAGCCCGATCGTCAGCAGCACCCCCAGGCAGAACACCAGGATCGGCCAGCCGGTCAGCGCGCCCGTGGCCCCCAGCTGCACCGGCACGGTGGTGTTGGCGGCGTCCGGTATCCGGCTGACGAACCCGGCGTCGACGAAGCCGATGAACGCGATGAAGAGCCCGATGCCGACACTGATCGCCTGCTTGAGCGGTTGCGGGATCGCGTACATGACGGCCTCGCGCAGGCCCGTAACCACCAGGACGCAGATCAGCAGGCCTTCGAGGACGATGAGGCCCATCGCGTCGTCCCAGCTCATCAGCGGGGCGATCTGGAAGGCGACGACGGCGTTGAGGCCGAGGCCCGCGGCGAGCGCGAGCGGCAGGTTGCCGCCGACGCCCATCACGATCGTCATCACCGCGGCCACCAGGGCGGTGGCGGTTACCAGTTGGACGCTGTCGAGCTGCTCGCCGAACTTGTCCTTCGCGCTGCTGAGGATGATGGGATTCAGGACAAGGATGTAGGCCATCGTGAAGAACGTGGCGAAACCGCCGCGCACTTCCCGGCCGACGGTGGAGCCCCGGGCGGAGATCTTGAAGAACCGGTCGACGCTGTTGGCCTGGGGCGGTCCGGCGCCTGGCCGGTCCTCCACCTGCTGCGTTTCGGACATGGCGGATGCTCCTCGTTACCTGCGTGCCTGGTGAGCGGATGCTGGCTGGATTGTTCCCGCGTTGAACCAGTTTCAGGTTTTCATCGTGTTACAGAATGAACCGACAGGGAGAGGTCGCCCGTGGGCACTGTCGTCGACGACGCCGCCTCCGTGGAGTTCCACGACTTCTTCGAGCGGCACTACTCCGAACTGGCCCGGCTGGCGCATCTGTTGACCGGTGAGTCGGACGCCGCCGACGACCTCGCGGCGGACGCGCTGCTCGCGCTGTGGCACCGCTGGGACCGTGTGCGCGCCGCGGACCACCCGGTGGCGTACGCGCGCGGTGTGGTCGCCAACATGGCGCGCAGCCGGATCCGCAGCGCGGTGCGCGAACGCAGACGGGTCACCCTGTTCTGGTCGCAGCGCGAGGACCGGACCGAGAATCCCGACGTGCCCGGCATGGTGGACGTCCAGGAGGCGCTGCGCAGACTGCCGTTCCGCAAGCGGGCGTGTGTGGTCCTGCGCCACTCCTTCGACCTCTCGGAGAAGGACACCGCGCTCGCCCTCGGTGTCTCGGTGGGTACGGTGAAGAGCCAGACCTCGAAGGGGATGGCGGAGCTGCAGCGGCTGCTGGGCTCGCGGGACGCTCCGCGGCGCATGCACGCGGCGGCGCTGCGTGCCGGTGGCACCGGGGGGAGCGGCCGATGAAGGATGTGCACGACGAACTGCGTTCCAGGCTGCGGGACTCGGCCGACTCCTACGAGCCCGACCGCGCCCGCATCCTGGCCCGTGTCGAACGCGGTATGGCCGGCGAGCGGGGCGCGCCGGGTCCCGCCGCACGGCCGACCGCGCTCGGCTGGTTCCGGGTCGTCGGTGCCACGGCCGCGGTCGCGGGCGTGCTCGCGGCCGGCGGCTACGCCGTGGCGTCGGCGCTGAAGGCCGAGGCGCCGAACGACCGGACGGTGGCGGTCAGCCCCAGCCCGGCTCCCTCGCCGGAGCGGTCGAGCCCTGCGGCCTCTCCCGCTCCCACCCCCACCGCCGGGGCCGGTGCCGATGCCGGTGTCGAGGACGGCCCGTTGTGGTCGGACGGCTCGGTCGACCCGCACAGCAACGCGTTCTGGGCGCAGAGCAATGTGACGGTGAAGACCGGGAAGCAACTCACCGCGTTGAACGTCGTGTTGAAGGTCAGACAGACCGGCGGAGTCACCTCTGCGGGTTCCTGGCGGTCCGCCCCCGAGAGCGACTTCACGGTGTCCGTCGCCGAGAAGGACGGCTTCCTCACCTACACCTGGACGCTCAGGCCGGGCCGTACGGTGTGGCCGGGCGAGTGGGTGTTCGCCGGCCAGTACGACCACGACCGCGGTGGCCGCGACGCCGGCGACGACACGTATACGGCCGACGCCCGGGCCGACGGCGAAGACCTCGCGGTGGAGGGCGACTTCGCGCGGAACTGAAGGCCGAGCGGAACCGAGGGCCGAGCGGAACCGAAGGTCGAAAAGAATCGCGGCGCGCGGCAACCCATGCCGTCCGGGTGGCGACCAGGAGACGCAAGATCTCTCCCCACCCGAAGGAACGGGACATGACCTCACGCGTGGAACCCCGTGCACGTCACCGCCGCAGGACCGACCGCAAGCGCGCCCTCATCGGTGGCGTGTCCGCGCTCACCCTGACGGGAGCCGCGATGCTCACCAGCACGATGATGTCGACGGCGAGCGCCGCCACCACCTGGCCGACCGCCACCGGCAGCGAGGCCGTCTCGTCGACGATCGCCGTCTCGGGCACCCGGGACGGCGGCTACAAGCGCTACTACGGCAGCGGTGACCTCGCCGGTGACGGCCAGGAGGAGGGCCAGGACCCGATCTTCCAGCTCGCCGACGGAGCGACGCTGAAGAACGTCATCATCGGCGCGCCCGGCGCCGACGGCGTGCACTGCCAGGGCAGTTGCACCCTGCAGAACGTGTGGTGGGAGGACGTCGGCGAGGACGCCGCGACCTTCAAGGGCGGCAACTCCGCCGTCTACACCGTGTACGGCGGCGGGGCGAAGAAGGCCGCGGACAAGGTGTTCCAGCACAACGGCGGCGGCAAGCTCGTCGTCTCCAAGTTCGCGGTCCAGGACTTCAAGACGCTGTACCGCTCCTGCGGCAACTGCTCGACGCAGTACAAGCGCATTTCGATCTTCAACACCGTCGAGGTGACCGCGCCGGGTTCGCGGCTGGTCGGCATCAACACCAACTACGGCGACACCGCGGCCCTGCGGAACATCACAATCGTCGGCGACAGCAGCAAGAAGATCGTGCCGTGCCAGAAGTACATCGGCAACAACACGGGCGCCGAGCCGACGACGAACGGTTCGGGCCCGGACGGAACCTCTTGCGACTACACGGCATCTGACATCACGTACCAGTGAACACAGGGTCGTTGACCACCAGGTCGTCGGACCCCACAGAACTGCTGGCCTGAGCCCCCCTCGGCCAGTCAGAGCGACGCCCCTCGCCGGTGACGACCGCGAGGGGCGTTCGCACGTCCGACGGCCTCAGTCCATCGTCGCGCCGATCGTCGTGCTGCCCGTGGTCAGGAACGTGGTCACGGGCAGCGCGCCGTTCGACTGGCGGCCGTTGTACGTCGTCGAGGCGTCCGTGGAGCGGAACGAGGGCGTCGAGATGCCGGAGTCCCAGTTGTTGCCGGCCGAGACCACCGAACTGCCCTTGCTGACCGACGAACCGTTGCTCACGGCAAGGTTCTTGCCGAGCCGGGCCGCGCCGGTGGCGAAGTAGTACCCGTACTTGACGTTGGCGTAGGCGGTGGTGCGGTTGATGACGATGGCACCGGTGTTGCTGTTCTCGGTGAAGCCGCTGCCCGCGTTGTCCCAGGCCGCCGAGTTGTTGACGACATGCGCCACCACCTCGCCGTCGCCGCCGAGTTTGTAGCCGTTGCCGTCGCCCGCGAACGCCGAGTCCGACCAGCGGTTCTTGCCGTTGCCCATGGCCCAGGTGTGCTCGACGGTGACCGGGGACGAGAACGACCAGAAGTCCAGGCCGTCATCCGAGTTGTTGTAGAGGCGGGCGCCGGTGATCAGATTGCCGCTGCCGGAGCCGAACTTCACGGCGATGCCGTCCGCGTTCTCGCCGTGCGTCGCGGCGTCGTAGTGACCGTACGAGTCGATGTTGCGGACGGTGTTGTTGGTGGTGCTGTCCCCGGTGAGCGTGAAGCCGGAGTCGCCGCCGTTGATCGTCTTGATGTTCTCCCAGACGGTCGAGGCGCACGACTGGCAGACGACCGCGCTGTCCGGGGAGTTCTGGAACGTGATGCCCGAGACGGTCCAGTAGTCGGCGGTGAGCTTGAAGATCCAGTCCCCGTCCGGGAGGTTCGAGCCGTCGATCTTCACGGTCTCGGAGCCGTAGGGCTGCAGGTGGATACGGCTGGAGGAGCTGCCGTTGGCGGTCGACTGGAGGGTGGCCGTCGGGTAGTAGGTGCCCGCGCGCACCTGGATGACCGTCCCGGCGGTGGCGTTCTTGATGGCGTTGGTCAGGTCGGTGGTGGTGCTGACGACCACGGTGGCGGCCTGCGCCTGGGTGGGGACCGCGGCGAGTCCGGCACCGAGGGCGAGGACTGCGCCCAAGGAGAGAGCGGTACGACGGGACATGGTGGGGGGACCTTTCGTCGTGAGGCGGGTGACGTGGGTGATCCGGGCGGGGTGGGGGGTGGGACGCCGTCACAGGACGGCGTCGAGCCAGCCGAAGACCTCGTCCTGCTGGGGCACGGTGAACACATGGCCCAGCTCGGGCCAGACCTTGGTGTGCAGGTGCTCCCCGGCACGGCGTGAGCGCCAGACGGCGTGCAGCTTCTCGTGGGCGACCCGGACGCCCTGTGCGGGGAACAGGGTGTCCAGGGCGCCGTGGAAGAAGAGCGACGGCTTGGGCGCGGCGATGCTCGCCACATCGGGGAAGTCGAGATGCCGGGCGAGCCCGGGGTGGAGCATGCAGTACGAGGACTGGCCGCGCAGGATGTTGTTGCCGGGCACCATGACCTCCTTCAGTCCGGTCATCCAGCACACGCTCGCCGCGGCGGCGATGTCGTCGCTGAGGGCGGCCGTCTGCCAGGCGCGGAAGGCGCCCATGGAGAAGCCGACGGCCGCGATCCGGCGCCGGTCCACCCGGTCGAGACCGGCCAGGAAACCGGCGGCCCGTACGTCCTCGCGGGCCATCAGCCCGGCGAGCGAGGACCCCAGATTGAAGAAGTTGCTCGCCAGTGCCTGCTGCTGCTCGTACGTCACCGGGCCGCGGTCGCCCCAGCCGAGCGCGTCCAGGGCGAGGACCACGTAGCCGCGCCGGGCCAGTTCGTCGCCGACGAACCGGCCGCCGAAGCAGCGGTCCGCCCAGGCCTGCGCGGAGGCCAGCCGTGTGTCGTCGTTCCAGGGCCGGACCAGCTTCTCCTTCCCGATGTCGAACTTGGCGCCGTGGTCGTGGAGCAGGAGGACGGCGGGGAAGGGCCCTGTGCCGTGCGGGGTGAGCAGGGAGCCGCGGACGCGCTCGTACCGGGTGAGGGAGAGGGTCACCGACTCCCGTGTGTACGCGTCGGCCTCGGCCCGATCGCCCCGATCGCCCCGATCGCCCACGTCGAACACGGGCTCGTACGGGGTGTGGTCCCGCTCGACGAGCAGGTGCTCCTCGACCTTCGCGCGGGCGGCGCGCCGCCAGGCCCGGAAGTCCCGGACCGGGGAGGTGCCCCAGGCGAGCGGGAAGCGCAGCTCGTCCTTGAGGAGGGGGTGGAAGTCGGGGAGGTTGCCCTCGACGATGCCCGTCACCTGCGCCGCGGGGGCGGCGACCGGTGTCGTAGGGGCGGTGGCCTGTGTCGCGAGGGCGGGTGCCTGTGCGGCATGGGCCGTGGGCGCTCCGGCTCCCGTCGCGCCCAGCAGTGCCGCCGCCCCGGCACCCGCCACGAACGACCGCCGGCCCAGGGGTGGAGGGTCCTGGGGCGACCGGCCCGGGGGTGCGGGTTCAGTACCGCTGTTCATACGGCCTCCAGTCCCCGAGATATGTCTTGCGGGTGTGTTCCGCGGCTTCGGCGGCCGTGAGCTGCGGCCGGTTCTCCGGCACCGAAACGGCCGCTCCGGGGCCGGAGTTGGCGTACTCCCGGAACCGCATGGTCTGCCAGGGGTAGGCCTCGCGCATGTCGATGTAGGGCGCCGCCGCGTCGATGCCCGGCCCGAGCCAGGTGTCCCGCACGACGAGCGACGGCCAGGCGGTCGTCTCGTAGGACGGCACCCACGGCCGGGCGATCTTGTACGCGCCGTCCTCGGCACCGGAGGTGACACGGCACCGCACGGCGAGGAAGCCGTACGGGTTCGCGCGGGCCGTGGCGGGGGCGAACACCATGCCCTCCGGCCTGAAGCTCACGTCCCGGTCGAGCGTGTGGAGGCGGCAGCCCTCGAAGACCACCCGCCCGCGTCCGAAGACGAAGTCCACGTCCCCTTCGACGTAGCAGTCCCGGTAGTACTGCCGGTCGAAGGAGTCCAGTGCGGTGGTGTCCGCGAACAGGGTGTCCTGGTGGGCGAGGAACCGGACCAGCTCGAAGCGCGACCGGTCCCCCGTGACGTACGCGGCCACCGCCTGGGTCCCCGTGATCTCCGGGTGGTCGGCGCGCAGCCAGTCGTTGGCGATCGTCAGCCCCCGCACGGTCAGTCCGGGCGCCGCCGAGGTGAAGGTGGCGGAGCCCGCGGTGCCGTAGGTGCCGGAGCCGTCCGGTTTCTGCGTCCCGTTGGCGTTGTCGTACACGATGACCGTGTCCCGGGGGTCGCGGGAGGCCCCGAGAAGCGTCAAGTCCCTTACGGCTGACGGGATGCGGATGACCTCGCGGTAGAACCCCGGATGCACGACAACCGTCGGGCCGGGGCCGTCGGCAGTGTCGCCGGCCGTGTCCGCAAGCGTGTCGACGGCCGCCTGGACGGAGTCGCCGGGACGGACGTGCACGACCCGGCGGCGCGCATCCGAGGCGGCAGCGGCCGGGGAGATACCGGCGCCCACGAGGGCACCGACAGCACCCGCCGCCCCCGTGATCAGGGTCCGCCGCCGCATCTCAGCACTCCTCCCGGGACCAGGGGGCCCAGTCGCCGAGGTAGGTCCGCCGGGTGTGCGAGGCGGCTTCGGCGCGGGTGAGCTGGAGCCGGTTCGCGGGGACGGTGATCTCGGCGCCCGGACCGCTGTTGCGGTACTCGGCGAACCGCTGGCTCTGCCACGGATAGCCGGCCGACATGTTCGTGTACGGCTCCACCGCGTCGATCCCGGCGCCGAGGCGGGTCTCGCGCACGGTCAGCATGGGCCGCGCGGTGGGGTCGGACCCGGGCACCCAGGGCCGGGCCAGCTTGTAGTAGGCGTCCGGCGCTTCGCTCGTCACCCGGCTGTCCGTCACCAGATAGCCGCGCGGGTTGGCGACCGCGGTCGAGGGCGCGAACACGAAGCCGTACGGGGCTCCGGTGAGGTCCGTGCGCGCCAGCGTGCGGAAGTGACAGTGCTCGAACACGGCGGTGGCCCGCCCGAACACGAAGTCCACGTCCCCCTCGACGTAACAGTGCGCGAAGTACTGCCGGGCGAAGGCGGTGAGCGCGAGGGAGTCGGCGTACAGGGTGTCCTGGTGGCCGAGGAACCGGCAGCGGAGGAACGCCGAGCGGTCGCCCTGCACCTTGAGGGCGACGGCCTGGGTGCCGGTGATCTCCGGATGGTCGGCGCGCAGCCAGTCGTTGGCGAAGGTGATGTCGCGGGCGGTGAACCCGTCGGCCTGCACGGTCGTGGTGGCCGAGCCGGTCGTGCCGTAGGGGCCGGAGCCGTCCGGCTTCTGCGTCCCGTTGGCGTTGTCGTAGACGATCACGACGTCCCGCGCGTCCCCGGAGGCCCCGAGCCAGGTCAGCTCCGTACGGGCGGAGCTGACGGCGACCGTCTCGCGGTACGTTCCCGGCGCGACGACCAGCGTGTATCCGGTTCCGCTCGCGGCGTTCACCGCGGCCTGGACCGTGGTGTGGTCGCCCAGGCCGCCTGGGTGGACGTACAGGGTCCGCTCGTCGAGCCGGGCCGACGGCGAACCGTACCGTCCGAAGGGGGACCGGCCGCGCGCGTGGGCGGTCCCGCCGACGCCCAGTGCGAGGGCGGCCCCGACGCTCGCGACGACGAAGGACCGTCTGCTGCCGGCTGTCCGCGGAGCCATGGTCAGCAGACCTTTCCGGCGCCCGCGCGGCCGTCGACGATGCCGGGCACGGCACGCGGCGAGTCGACCCTGGTCCGCAGGGTGGGCGTCCAGCCGGCGCCGGACTGGAGGGTCTCGGCGGGAATCTCGGCGTTGTGGACGGCGATGAGGTCGGTCTTCCGGCCGTTGACGTAGTTGTTCTCGGCGGTCAGCGGCGCCTCGCTCCACTTCTTCAGGGTCTTGGCGGCGCTGACCCCGGCGGGCAGCGAGAACGCGTTGTCGGAGGCGTACAGCTGCGAGGAGATCCCGACGCCGAAGGTGTAGCCGTACGGCTGCCCCTCGCGCACCACGAAGTGGTTGTTGTACGAGTCGACCTGCCCGAAGCGGACCCGCGGGGCCCGCTCGACGACGCCCTCGAACCTGTTGTGGTGGAGGGTGACCTTGAGCTTGCCGGCGTCGGTCGCCCCGGCGCTGTCGCTGTTGCCGATGAGCATGGTCTTGTCGTGGTCCTCGACCGAGTTCCAGGACACCGTCACGTAGTTGGCGCCGCGCACGATGTCGAGCAGGCCGTCGTGCTGCTGGTAGGTCTGGCCGAAGTACGTGGGCAGGGTGCTGTCCGGGTAACGGCCGTCGGTCAAAGTGTTGTTGCCGACCCAGACATGGGTGGAGCCGTACACGACGACCGCGTCGTACTCGGAGTTCCAGGCGCCGGTGGCCGTGTCGGTCGGGTCCCACTGCGGGAAGCAGTCCAGCGGGGCCTCGATGGTGAGGTTGCGCAGGATGACGTTGTCGACGCCCTTGATCTGCAGGCTGCCGCCTCTGATGCCGGCGCCCTTGCCGACGCCGACGATGGTGGTGTTGGCGGGGACGTTCACCTTGATGGCGGCGTCCTGACCGGCGGCCGAGGCGGCCCGCAGGCCCTCGGGGCTGTCGGCGGGCTCCCCGGACAGGTCGGTGTCCAGGCCCCAGTTCTCGGGCGAGTACTTCTGCAGATAGGCGTCGAAGTCGTATCCCGGGGCCGCGAAGGAGGCACACCCCTCGGCGACCGGGTCGATGACGCCCTTGACCTTGACGATCTTCGGCGCGTCGCCACCGGCCTGCAGCGCGGCCTTGAACGCGTCCCAGGTGGTGACGGTGTAGACGTGCGCGGCGTCGGCGGCCGACCCGCCGGTGGTCCCGGCCCCCTCGGCCCCCCACCCGTCCCCGACGGCAAGGGTCTCCCGCCCGAGATCACGGCCTTGGGCGGCCTGCCCGGCTTGGGCATGAGCAACGGTCGCGGTCGCACCGAGAGCGAGCGCGGTGCATCCGGCGAGGGTCGTTATGGCATGGCCATGCCATACGGAAGAACGCATAGCTACGGTTCCTTTCCAGCAGGGTTTGGGGCGACTTACTCAGGGGCGCGGGGAACGGCGCAGTCTTTTGTCTTTGTCTTCAGGGGCGCGGGGAACGGCGCAGTCTTTTGTCTTGAGCGGCCACGACGGACCGGCACGTAAAAACGAGCCAACCGCCGGCTCAGGCCGCCGCAGGCCAAGTGATCCACGATTCGGGAATCACCTCACCCAACCGCCGAACATCCCGCGGCAGAAGCACCCTTCGCCGCAACAACTCCCCCGCGACCAGCCGGGCCACGGCAATCGCCCCGGGCGGATTGAAATGCGTGTTGTCCTGCTCGACGTCGGTCCAGTTGAAGTACTTCTTCGTCTCCTCGACCCCCAACTCCTGCCAGAGGGCGATCGACAGCGCCTGAATGTCGAGCAGCGCCACCCCCTCCTCCGAGGCGAGGGCCCGCATGGCCGCCGGATAGTCGCCATGGGTCGCCACGGCATTCCCGTCGGCGTCGAACTTCCGCCGCTCCACGGACGTGGCGAGCACCGGCCGCACGCCCCGCGCCCGCGCCCCGTCGACGTACTGCCGGAGATAGTCCTGGTACGTCGTCCACGGCTCGGTGTACCGCGTGGGATCGGCGATTTTGGAGTCGTTGTGCCCGAACTGGACGAGCAGGAGATCGCCGGGCCGAACAGCGGCAAGAATGACGTCAAGCCGCCCTTCGTCGATAAAGCTCTTCGAACTCCGCCCGTTCACGGCATGGTTGGCGACGGCAATCCCTTCGCGGAGAAAGAACGGCAGCGCCATCCCCCACCCGGTCTCGGGCGCGGCGTCGGCGTACTTCTGGGCGGCGGTGGAGTCACCGGCGATGAAGACCGTGCGCCCACGGGCCCGCCCCTGCGAGGCGGCGACAGCGGGCCCGGTCCCACCAACGGCGAGCGGCACGGCGGCCAACGCAGCGCCGGCGACCTGTCTACGACTGAGACTCACGTCAATATGCCTTCCGTCTTGTGCCTCTAGGGCCGCGGGGAACGGCGAATCCTTTGCCTTTGCCTTCAGGGGCGCGGGGAACGGCGCAATCCTTTGCTTTCAGGGGCGCGGGGAACTGCGCAATCCTTTGCCTTTAGGGGCGCGGGGAACTGCGCGACCAGCCACGACGGCCCCGCAGTCACCCCACGACCCCAACCAGCAAGCACCCCCGGCCAGGGTCAACCCTTCTGCTCGTTCCACTCCGCCTGAGCCGTGTTCAACTGCTCGGCCAACGTGTCCAGGAACTCCTTCTCGCTCAGCGACCCGTTCAGCACCTTCTGGAAGGCCGGCTCATTGTCGGTCTTCGAGATGGTGTTCCAGTCGGGCAGGTAGTACGGCAGCTGAACGATGGTCGTGGAACCGTCGGTCAACGCCTCGGCCGCCAGCTTCGTCGGCTCCGCCTTCGAAACCCACGCGTCCTTCGCGGCGTCGTTGTTCGAAGGCACCTGCCCCGCGGACTCGTTGAACTTGGAGTTCTGCGCCTTCTCCGTGGCGAACTCGATGAACTTCCAGGCCGCGTCCTTGTTCTTGGAGGTCTTGAAGATGCCGAGACCGTCGACGGGGTTGGAGACCTGGACCCGCTTTCCGCCGGGCCCGATCGGCTGCGGAATACCGCGGAACTTCTCCGCGCCGAGCGCCTTCACATGGTCCTGGTAGGAGCCCAGGTTGTGGTTGAGCATGCCGATCGTGCCGGAGTCCCACTGCGCGACCATCTTGGTGAAGTCGTTGTTGAGGTCGGCGGCGGGCGTGACCTTCTTGAAGAGGCCCGTGTACTTCTCCAGGGCGGCCACGTTCTTCGGGTCGTTGACCGTGGTCTTCTCGTTGCCGGTGTCCCAGAACGAGGTGATGCCGGACTGTCCGTACATCGCGTCCAGCGCCTGGGCGATGGAACCGGCGCCGCCGCGGATGGTGTACCCGAAGGCGTTCTTGTCCTTGTCGGTGAGCTTGTCGGCGGAGTCGTAGAACTTGTCCCAGGTGGTCGGCGCGTCCAGGCCGGCCGACGTGAACAGGTCGGTGCGGTAGTAGAGCACGCCGTTGTTGGCGGAGGTCGGGACCGAGTACAGGGTGCTGTCGTCGGCGCCGCCGCCACCCGCGGCCTTCAGCGACTTGACCATGTCCTCGTTGAGCTTGCCGTTCAGGGAGGACTTGCCGAGGCGGTCGTCCAGCGGCTCCAGCGCGTTCTGCGCGGCGAAGCCCGCGAGCATGGCCGCGCCGACACCGCCGACGTCCGGCAGGCCCTTGGCCTGGATGGAGGTGTCGACCTTGGACTGGTACTCCGTGGCCGCGATCGGGACGTACTTGACGTCGATGTCCGGGTTCGCCTTCTCGAAGTCGGCGATGATCTCCTTCCAGATGTCGGTGCGGACACCGCCGTTGTTGTCCCAGAAGGTGATCTCGCCCTTGCCGCTGCCCTCGGCGCCCTTGCCGCCGGACGAACCGCTGCCGTCGTCACCGCAGGCGGTGGCGGTCAGCGCGAGGACCGCGCTCACGGCGACGGCTGCTGCGGAGCGGCGCGCTCCTCTGCTGCGAATTCCGCTGCTTCGAATGCTGCTCTTCATGATCGGCTCTCTTCTTCTGGATCCAACGAGGGTTGTGTCGCTGTGAAGTTGTGTCCGAGCTTCTGCTGCGGCCCGGAGAACCTGGACACGAGCGCGGGTACGGCCGCCGCGGGGTCGAGCCGGTAGGCGTAGAAGTCCCGCGGCTCGAATGCCGCGCCCCATGCGTCGTGACGGCCGGTGGTGTGCTTCAGGATCGATCCGCGCTGCACCAACTCGGCGGTGGCGTCGGCCTGGTAGGGGTGCTGGACGCCGTCGTAGTAGCTGTTCTCGATGACCATCCTCGTGGCGCCGCGGGACCAGTTGCCGTACGTCCACACCGGGTCGCCGGGGTCCGCCTGCGCGGTCATGTAGTTGTTGTAGAGGTGCGCGTAGGCGCAGTTGTCCGCGGACGGGTTGCGCTGCTTCGTGCCGCGGAACCAGTTGTGGTCGATGGTGATCTGCGTCTTCACGTTCGGCGTCCAGCCGATGCCGAAGGTCTTGTTGTTGTCCTCGAAGCGGTTGGCGGAGACGGTGACGTACTCGCTGTCCTTGCGGATGTCGAGCTGACCGTCGCAGATCCGCGAGAAGCGGTTGTGGTCGATCCAGACGTGGTGGGCGGTGTCCATCTGGATGCCGTCGAAGTCGGTGTCCTTGCAGTCCCAGTCGCCCTCGACGTACGAGTCGCGGATCGTCAGGTTGCGGATGATCACGTTGTGGGTGCCGGGGGCCAGGTGCAGTTCGCCCTGGACGAGTTCCCCGGCCGTGCCGGCGCCGATGATCGTCTTGTCCGAGGCCACGGCGATGTTCGCGCCGAAGGGTTCCGCCGTGATGGTCCCGGCCACCCGGATGACGTACGGCTCCTCGGCCGCCGCGTAGCGCTCCAGGCCGGCCTGGGTGGTCACGGTGACGACCTGGCCGCCGGCGCCTCCCGTCGTCCCGCCTTCGAGCGAGGCGAAGCCGTGCGCGGTGTCGGCGGCCCAGGCTGGGTACCTGTCGGAGGCCGCCTCGGCCGGGGCCAGGGTCCCCAGCCCCAGCACGGCCACCAGCGCGGCGACCGTGACCAGGACCCGGCCCGCGCCGGGCCCCGGCCTGGGCCCCGGCCCCGGTCCCGACTCGGGCTCGGGCTCGGGCTCCGGCCCCGGTCTCGGCAAGCGCTTGCTCCGGAAGTGCGTCATTGCGGCTCCCTACAGGCTTACAACGGTGATGACGTGGTGCGGTCAAGCAGGTGACGCGGTGGGGCGATCGGTGCTCAGGCCGGTGACGCGGCCGGCCGTGCCACCGGTGGCGCTGCCGGCCGCGCCGCCAGGGCCGTCGCCGCTCTCGCGGGCGGTGACGCGGAACCGCGTGAACGTGGCCGCCCCGGCGTGTCCCCCGCCGGACGGCGCGACCCCGAACAGGCCGAGCAGGGCGCCGACCCAGCGCCAGGGGGTGGCGGCGAAGACCTGCCCCGAGGGCTCCCAGCCGCCGCCGAGGTCGTACGAGAAGCGGCAGCGCGCCCCCGCGCCCGCCTCGATCCGCAGCCGGACCCGTCCCCCGGGGGCCATCCGCGGATGCGCGGCGTCGCGCTCCCGCTCGGCCACCGGCTCGCCGAACCGGTGCACGAGGTGGACCGTCCCGTCGGCCCCCCGTTCGAGCCCGATCCAGCTGAACGCGTCGCCCAGCACGGTCAGTCCGGCCCGTGCGCCGGGCTCCTCGGCGTCGAGCCGCAGCTCGACCTCGACGGTGCACGGGGTGCCGGGCAGCCGCTGGGTGAGCACGTTCGCCAGTTTGCGCGGATCGTCCGCGTCCGCCGAGCGCACACAGCTCAGCCGCAGCCCGTCGCCGGAGTGCTGGGTCGCCCAGCCGTCCTGCGGATTGGCGGTCCACTGCCACTGCCGTCCGAACCGTCCGCCGGGGAAGTCGTCGTCGGTGGCGGGTGCGGAGAGCGGCTGCGGCGGCAGCTCGGGCTTGCGGTGCACGGCGACGGGGGTGCCCTCGTCGCCGATGACCGGCCAGCCGTCCCGGCCCCAGCGCATCGGCTGGAGGTGGACGACCCTCCCGTACGGGCCCTTCTGCTGGAAGTGCGCGAACCAGTGCTCGCCGGTGGGGGTGGTGACCCAGCCGCCCTGGTGGGGGCCGTTGACGTCGGTGTCGCCCTGTTCCAGGACGACCCTCTCCTCGTACGGGCCGAAGAAGCCGCGGGAGCGGAAGGCGCCCTGCCAGCCGGTCTCGACCCCGCCCGCGGGGGCGAAGATCCAGAACCAGCCGTCGTGCCGGTACAGCTTCGGCCCTTCGAGGGTGAACCAGCCGGGGATGCGGTCGCCGTCCACGATCAGCTTGCCCTCGTCGAGCAGGCCGGTGCCGTCGGGCCGCATCCGGTGTCCGGTGAGCCGGTTCTTGATGCCGGAGCGGGACCTGGCCCAGCCGTGCACGAGGTACGCCTCGCCGCTCTCCTCGTCCCACAGGGGGCACGCGTCGATGAGTCCCCTGCCCGCCTTGAGGAGGTGCGGGCGGGTCCAGGGGCCGCGTATCTCGGGCGCGTTGACCTGGAAGACACCGTGGTCGGGATCGCCCCAGAAGATCCAGAAGCGGTCGTCGTGATGCCGTAGGGCCGGGGCCCAGACCCCGCAGTCGTGCCGGGGCTTCCTGAACTCCCGGGCGGGCTCCAGGCGTTGGAGCGCGTGGCCGATCAGCGTCCAGTTGACCAGGTCGCGGGAGTGCAGCAGCGGCAGCCCCGGGGCCCGGCCGAAGCTGGAGGCGGTCAGGTAGTAGTCGTCGCCGACGCGCAGGAGGTCGGGGTCGGACCAGTCGGCGTTCAGGACCGGATTGCGGTACGTGCCGTCGCCGAGGTCGGCGGTGAAGGCGGGCTTGTCCTGGCCGGTCATGGGCTCACTGCCTTTCGGACGAGGGCCGCCGCCTCGGCCCGGTCGAGCCGGCCGTCGGCGACCACGGTGACGACCCGGCGTACGACGGTCTCGCCGGCCGGGACCGGCAGCCGCTCCTCGTGGGCCAGGGACGAGCCGACGCCCGGGTACTCGGTGCTGCGCACGAACCACGGGTCGCGGCGGGTGCGGTCGGTGGCCCCGGCGAACACCAGCGTCCAGCCGTCCCCCGCGAGCGCCACCCAGCCGGCGCGGGTGCCGTGCGCCGCGTCCTCGCCCTCGGTGTCCGCCGTGAACACGGCGGGCGGTTCGGCCTCCTTGCGGGCCCGCCAGAAGAAGCCACCGTAGGCCGCGCCGGGCCGGCCGTTGGTCGCCGGGCTGCCGATCGACAGGGGTGCGGAGGTGGTGTTGGTGAGCGAGAAGGTGAAGTCCAGCGCCCAGGCGGTGTCGGTGAGTTCGGTGGCGGCGACGGTACGCCGTTCCCGCAGCAGCTCCGCCCCGGCGGCGACCCAGCGCAGCTCCTCCACGAAGCCGTCCGGGTCACGCAGCTGGAACGCCGTGTGCCGCTGGGCGCCGTGGTTGTCCAGCTCGGTCGGTCCGTGGCCGCGTACGAAGGTGCGCCCGCCCCAGAAGTTGTGACCCTCGACGTCGGGAACGGCTACACCGACGCCGAGGTGATGGAGGTGGTCGGCGGGGCTGAGTTCGGTGACAGCCGTGCCGGCCAGGGTGGTGACGGGGTGGAGGTACGGACGCGGTGACAGCGTCGGCGCCAGTTCGGGCCGGGCGGTGTAGCGGCCGACCGGGCGGCCCGCGACGCGCAGGACCAGCGACTCGTTGGTCATCAGGTGCTCACCTCTTTCGGCAGTGCCCACGAGGCGCCCAGTTCGGAGTAGAGGGCGAGGGTGTCGGCGGCGGCGGCGACGAGTCCGTCGACCCCGGGCACGACCCGACGGTTCTCGTCGGCGTCGAGGTACCAGGCCTCGTCGGGCAGCGCGACCGGGTCCGGCGCCCGCCGGATCGCCTCGACGACCTTCATGAAGGCGCCCGTACCGTCGGGGGTGACCAGCAGATCGGCCCGGCCTTCGAGATGCTCGACCAGGTTCTCCAGCAGATCGGTCCTGCCGTACGTGAGCTCCTGCGGGCCGTGCCCCGAACGCTGCACGAGGACGCGGTCCTGCTTGTACCAGAAGGTGATGCGGCCGCTGCTGCCGTGCACGAGGACGTAGGGCTCGTCGGGGTGTTCGGCGCACAGGGTCGCGGCGACGGTGATCCGGCTGCCGCCCGTGGTGGTGACACGGACGCAGGAGGTGTCGTCCGACTCGATGTCGTTGGCGCGCAGCAGTTCGGTCTCGATACCGGCGATGTCCTCGGCGCGGGTGGCGCCTTCGAGGGCGAGGGCGGTGGCCACGGCGTGGGCGAGGGGGTTCGTCAGGACGCCGTCGACGACGTCGGCCCCGTCCAGCCTGCGGTGTCCCGCCCAGGGCGCGCGGCGGTAGTACTCCTGCGGGCGACCCCAGGCCCCGGCCCCGCCGATGCCGTCCACACGGCCGATCGTGCCCTTCGCGATCAGCTCGCGGATCGCGGGCACGGCGTGCGAGCCCATCGACTGGAAGCCGATCTGGCACACCACCCCGGCCGCCGCGACCCCGTCGGCCATGCGGCGGAACTCGGCGTACGACGGGGCGGGCGGCTTCTCCAGGAGCAGGTGCACGCCCCGGGCGGCGGCCGTCAGCGCCAGGTCGGTGTGGGTGGGGATCGGTGTGCAGATCACGGCGACGGCGGCGCCCGTGGAGTCGAGCAGGGACCCGAAGTCGGCCAACTGCTCGGGGAGTTCGCCGGCCGCGGAGAAGCCGGCCAGTTCCGCCGGGGTGAGCGGGGTCAGCTCGCAGATCCCGGCGAGCCGCACCAGGCCCTTGTCCTTCAGGCGGCGGATGTTCTCCAGATGCCACCGGCCGTGTCCGCGGGCGCCCGCGAGTACGACGGGAAGGGGTCCCCCGTGGCCGCTCATCCCTTCACCGCCCCGGCGCTGAAGCCCGTGATCAGCCACTTCTGGATGAAGGCGAAGACGATCACGACGGGTACGGCGGCGATGATCCCGCCGGCGGCGAGCGCGCCGAGGTCGACGCTGTCGGCGCTCATCAGGCTGTTGAGGCCGACGGGGATCGTCTGCTTCTCCTGGTTGCTGAGGAACATCAGGGCGAACAGGAAGTGGTTCCAGGAGTGCACGAAGGCGAAGGAGCCGACCGCGATCAGTCCGGGCCGCAGCAGTGGCAGGACGACGACCCGGAAGCCGGTGAAGCGGTTGCAGCCGTCGACCCAGGCGGCCTCTTCGAGGGTGTAGGGCACGTTCCGGATGAAACCGCTGATCAGGATCATCGACAGCGGCAGCTGGAAGACGGTCTCGGCGATGATGACACTGCCCAGCGAGTTGATCATCTGCAGCTCGGCGAAGATCTGGAACAGCGGCACGAGGAGCAGCGCGCCCGGGACGAACTGCGAGCACAGCAGCGCCAGCATGAAGGCACGCTTGATCCTGAAGTCGAAGCGGGCCAGCGCGTAGCCGCCGGCCAGGGCGACGAGCGTCGTCATGAAGAGCGTGGCGAGACCGACGTACACGCTGTTCTCGAAGTACGTGCCGAAGCTGCGGTCGTTCCACACCTTGTCGAAGTGCTCGAACGTCATCGGCCAGGGCACGAGCGAGGTGGAGCCGGTCGGCCTGAGGGCGAAGAGCAGGATCCAGTAGAAGGGGACGAGCGTGAAGACGAGGTAGATGCCGAGCGGGAGGTAGATCTGCCAGCGCGGGGCCTCGTCCCAGGCGCGCCTGCCCTTGCGGGGGCGCTGCGGCGGTTCGTCGGCCACCGGCGCGGACCGCTCGGCCACGGTGATGGTGTCGATGTCCTTGGTGATCACTTGTCCCCACCCACTCCGAACTTGCTCAGCCGCAGATAGACCATCGAGCAGAAGAGGAGAATCACGAACGCGACGGTGGTCAGGGCCGAGGCGTAGCCGAAGTTGTGTGCGTCGACGCTGGTGTTGGCGATGTAGAGCGGGAGGGTCGTCGTCTCCCCCGCGGGTCCGCCGCCGGTGAGGGTGTAGAGCAGGTCGACGTTGTTGAACTCCCACACCGCGCGCAGCAGCGTGGAGAGGATGATCGCGTCCTTCAGGTGGGGCAGGGTGATGTGCAGGAACTGCCTCAGGCGGCCGGCGCCGTCGACCTCGGCGGCCTCGTAGAGGTCCTTCGAGACGGACTGGAGGTCGGCGAGGATGAGGATGGCGAAGAAGGGGACGCCGCGCCACAGGTCCGCGACCACCGCCGCGGGGAAGACCGTGGAGGTGTCGGAGAGCCAGCTGGTGCCGTACTCCCCGATGCCCATGTCCGCGAGGTAACGGGTGATGCCCGTCTGGGAGTTGTAGAGCAGGACCCAGATCGCGGAGGTGAGCACCCCGGAGACGGCCCAGGGCGAGAAGACCATGGCGCGGCCGAGGGAGCGGCCCACGAAGGTCTGGTTGACGATCAGCGCGAGGGCCAGGCCGAACATCAGCTGCAGCCCGACCTCGACGACGACCCACTTGCCGCTGAAGACCAGCGTGTCCCAGAACTGCGGGTCCTCGGTGAAGATGCGGGTGAAATTGTCGAAGCCCGCGTAGCCGTTGCGCCACGGCTTGGTGGGGTTGTAGTTCTGCAGGCTGTAGTAGAAGACGCTGAGGACCGGGTACGCGATGAAGCCCAGCATCAGCAGTCCCGCCGGGGCGATCAGCAGATACGGGAGCCTGCGGGGCGTCGCCGAGCCACGGCGCCGCCTCGGTGGCGCGGGCTGCTTCGCCACGGCTGCGGCTTGTGCCATGACTGTTCTCCGTTCTCGGGTGTGCGGGTCGAGCCGGTGGTACGGGCGCGCGATCTTGATGGCAAGCGCTTTCACGTACGGTGTGCGGAAGCCGGACCGCGCGGGGCGAAGCGGTCCCGGGTGGTACGGATCAGCCCGCGTACGGGTCCGGCACCTTGCCCGGCCGGGCCAGGAAGGCGAAGTCGCAGCCGGTGTCGGCCTGGGTGATCTGGTCGTTGTAGAGCGCGCCGTAGCCACGCTCGAAGCGCTCGGGCGGCGCGGTCCACCGCTCCCGCCGCCGCTCCAACTCCTCGTCGTCCACGTTCAGTTGCAGCGACCGCGCGTCGACGTCGAGGGTGATGCTGTCACCGGTGCGGACCAGGGCGAGCGGCCCGCCGATGTACGACTCCGGCGCCACGTGCAGCACACAGGCGCCGTAACTCGTCCCGCTCATCCGGGCGTCGGAGATCCGCACCATGTCCCGTACGCCCTGCTTCAGCAGATGGTCGGGGATGGGCAGCATCCCGTACTCGGGCATGCCCGGGCCGCCCTTGGGGCCGGCGTTGCGCAGCACCAGTACGGTGTCGGCGGTGATGCCCAGCTCCGGGTCGTTGATGGTGCGCTGCATGGTCCGGTAGTCGTCGAAGACGACCGCGGGGCCGGTGTGCTTGAGCAGGTGCGGCTCGGCGGAGATGTGCTTGATGACCGCGCCGTCGGGGCAGAGGTTGCCGCGCAGGACGGCGACGCCTCCCTCGGTGGCGACGGGGTTCTCGCGGGTGCGGATGACCTCGTCGTTGTGCACCTGCGCCGGGGCGAGCTGTTCGCGCAGGGTGTCGTGGGAGACGGTCGGCCGGTCCAGGTGCAGCAGATCGGTGATGCGCGAGAGGAACCCGGGCAGTCCGCCGGCGAAGTGGAAGTCCTCCATGAGGTACCGCTGACCGCCGGGCCGTACGTTCGCGAGGACCGGCACCGTACGGGCGATGCGGTCGAAGTCGTCGAGGGTGAGCCGGGCTCCGGCGCGTCCCGCCATGGCGATGAGGTGGATCACGGCGTTGGTGGAGCCGCCGAGTCCGAGGACGGTCGTCACGGCGTCCTCGAAGGCGTCCTGGGTGAGGATGTCCGACAACTTCCTTTCCTTGCGGACCAGTTCGACGATCCTGAGCCCCGAGGCGGCGGCCATCCGGTCGTGCCCCGAGTCGACCGCGGGGATGCTGGAGGCGCCGGGCACGGTGACCCCGAGCGCCTCGGCGGCGGCGGTCAGCGTGGACGCCGTACCCATGGTCATGCAGTGTCCCGGCGAGCGCGCGAGGCCGCTCTCCAGTTCGGTCATCTCGCAGTCGCCGATGAGCCCGGCGCGCTTGTCGTCCCAGTACTTCCACATGTCGGTGCCCGAGCCGAGGATCTCGTTGCGCCAGTGGCCCGGCAGCATGGGCCCGGCGGGCACGAACACGGTCGGCAGGTCCACGGACGCGGCGCCCATCAGCAGCGCGGGCGTCGACTTGTCGCAGCCGCCCATCAGGACGGCCCCGTCGACCGGGTACGACCTCAGGAGTTCCTCGGTCTCCATCGCGAGCATGTTGCGGTAGAGCATCGGGGTCGGCTTCTGGAAGGTCTCGCTGAGCGTCGACACCGGGAATTCGAGGGGGAAGCCACCGGCCTGCCACACACCGCGCTTGACCGCCTGGGCCCGGTCGCGCAGATGGACGTGGCAGGGGTTGATGTCGGACCAGGTGTTGAGGATCGCGATGACCGGCTTGCCGAGGTGCTCCTCGGGGAGGTAGCCGAGCTGCCGGGTGCGGGCGCGGTGGCTGAAGGAGCGCAGTCCCTCGGTGCCGTACCACTGGTGGCTGCGCAACTGCCGCTCCGGAGCCGGGCTTTCACCGCCGGCGGGCGTCGATGGGCCGGCGTCGGTCATATGGACCACCCCCCGGCGATGGCGGCGACCTCGGCCCGTTCGGACTCGGGGAGCTGCCTGCTCGGCGGGCGGACGTCCCGGCGGCACAGGCCCAGCGAGGCCAGGGCCTCCTTCACGACCGTCACGTTGTTGGCGGAGCCGTTGGCCCCGCGCAGTTCCTCGAAGCGGCGGATCTGCTCCCAGACCTTCATCGCGCCCGCGTAGTCACCGGAGCGCAGCGCCTCGATCATGTTCAGCGAGACGGCCGGGGCGACGTTCACCAGGCCGGAGGTGAAGCCCGTGGCGCCTGCCGAGAAGTACGAGGGCGCGTACGGCTCCGCGAGCCCGGCCACCCACACGAAGCGTTCGAGGCCCGCGTCCCGGGCGAACGCGGCGAAGCGGGCCGCGTCCGGTACGGCGTACTTCACGCCGATCACGTTCGGGCAGGCGTCGGCCAGTTCGGCGAGCCGCGCGCCGGCGAGCACCGGGTTGCGGATGTAGGGGACCACGCCCAGCTCGGGGACGGCCTCCGCGATCGCCCGGTGGTAGTCGACCCAGCCGTCCTCCGACACGTACGGGTGCACGGGCTGGTGGACCATCACCATCTCGGCCCCGAGCTGCCGGGCGTGGCGGGCGGAGGCGACGGCGGTCGGCAGGTCGTGTCCGACGCCGACCAGGACGGTGGCCCGGCCCCGCGCCTCGTCGACGGTCAGCTCCGTGACCAGGCGCCGCTCCTCGGGGCTGAGGGCGTAGAACTCGCCGGTGTTGCCGTTCGGGGTGACGATGCGGACACCGCCGTCGAGCGCCCGGCGCAGCAGCGCGCGGTGCACGTCCCTGTCGATGGAGCCGTCCTCGGCGAACGGGGTCACGGGGATCGCCACCACGTCGGCGAGGGCGGCCCGTTGGGCCTCGAACGTGGTCGTGGTCGCGGTCATTCCTGCTCACCCTTTCCCTGGGCCTCGGGGAAGGCCCGTTGCACGAACGAGGCGATGTGCGAGTGCAGGGCGCGCGCCGCGCCGTCCGAGTCGCCTTCGAGGGCGAGCCGCAGGATCTCCCGGTGCTCGGCGGCCTCGCGCTCCCAGGACGGGTCGGCGGCCCAGGCCACCGCGGAGACCAGGGCGGCCTGGTCCCTGACCTCGTCGAGCATCCGGCCGAGCAGCGGGTTGCCGCAGCGGACGTACAGGGAGCGGTGGAACTCGCGGTTGGCGAGGGACCGCTGGGCGGTGTCGGTGGCGGCGTCGGCGCGCTCCAGTGCCTCACGCGCCGTGTCGAGGGAGGTGCCGCGCAGGACGGAGCGCCGCAGGGCCTCCGGTTCGAGCAGCAGCCGCACGTCGTACACCTCGCGTGCCATGTCCGCGTCCACCATGCGCACCGTGACGCCCTTGTACTGGTTCATCACGACGAGCCCGGTGCCGGCCAGGGTCTTGAGCGCCTCGCGCACCGGGGTCTTGGACACCCCGAACTGTGCGGCGAGCTCGGTCTCGACCAGGGGCTGCCCCGGGGTCAACTGCCCGGTGAGGATGCGGTGTTTGATCCCCTCCTGCACGAACTGCGTGCGGGAGGGGATCGGCGTGGGCACAGAGGTCATGCTCGCCTCTCGGTGGCACGGATCGGTGAGGCGGAGCCCTCAGGGATCGAGGGATCGCGTATCTGATCTCGCGTATCTCGTCTCATATATGACGTACGAAGTACGACGCGATGAAGCTAGAAGCGCCTCCGTGTTTCGTCAATGCTTCCGACAAAAGAAGTTGCCGTGGACTTCGGCGGCCGTGGGTTCACCAGTCGATCGCGGCCGCCACCGGCAGGTGGTCGCTGCCCGTGGACGGCAGCACCCGCGCGCTCCTCGGCTCCACCGCGCGGACCAGGATCTGGTCGATCCGCGCCACCGGGAAACTCGCCGGCCAGGTGAAGCCGAAGCCGTCCCCCACCGCGTCCTGGACCGGGTGCAGTTGCGAAGTGAGTCCGGCGAACGCGCGGTCGTCCATGGTGCCGTTCAGATCGCCGAGCAGTACCACCCGCTCGTTCGGCTCGGCGGCGACGGCCTCGGCGAGCGCCTTCGCGTTCCTGTCCCGCGAGTCCGTCCAGAAACCCGACCGGGGGTTCACCCGGGCCGAGCCCAGGTGGGCCACGTACACCGCCAGCGGTCCGTGCTCCGTGGCCACCGTGGTGCGCAGCGCCCGGTTCTCGGCCGTCGTGGCGCCGGCCGGTCTGGTCCTGGCCAGGGGTCCGACGTCCGTCCTGAGGTCGACCGGCCGGGTGTCCGACAGGGGCAGCCTGCTCCACAGTCCGACCGTGCCGATGACCGTGTGGTGCGGGTAGGCCTTCGCCAGGCCCTTCTCGTAGGTGTCCCGGTCCTGCGGGGTCACCTCCTCCAGCGCCAGTACGTCCGCACCAGAGGCGGCCAGGGCGCGGGCGGTGCCGGCCGGATCGGGGTTGGCGGCGCCGACGTTGTGGCTCGCCACGGTGAGGTCGCCGCCCGGCTGGGACCTGTCGCCGAGCAGCCCGCCGTACAGGTTCAGCCACACCGTGACCGGCAGCAGCAGCGCGACCACGGCGGAGGCGGAGCGGCGCCACAGCGCCCCGGCGAGCAGCACCGGCACGAACAGGCCGAACCAGGGCAGGAAGGTCTCCACCAGGCTACCGAGGTTCCCGATCCGGTTCGGGATGCCCGCGTGCAGCCGCAGGGTCAGGCCGAGGAGCAGCGCCAGGGCCGTGAGCAGCGGGCCGCGCCTCCAGGGGGCCGGCCGCAGAGCGGCGCGGATCGCGCGGCGGACGACGGGCCCAGCCGTCGTGCCCGCCGTGTCGGAGACATCGGTCGCATCGGTCACGCCGGCCACGTCGTCCGTGTCGGCCTGCGTCATCGTGCGTCCCGGCTCGTTTCCGGTCACTGCCGCATCCTCGGATCCTCGGTGGGGTTGGCGTACATGTCCGGGCACCCGTGCCCGATCGCCCGGGTACGCAGTTCGAAGTGCCAGGGCTCGTTCCGGTAGATCTGGCACAGCCCGTGGTCGACGCCGTGCTCGGACAGCCACTCCGCCGCGTCGGAGTGCCCGATGTCGACGGCGTCCCCCGACACGTGCGGGGACGTCGCCGCGGTGGCCACCCATCGGGCGGCCTCCTCCTCGGACCCGTGGGCGGCGACCGCCTCGCGCAGCAGCCGGTTCTGGTACTTCGGCGAACGCCAGCCGCTGTTGACGTAGAACTCGACCCCGTCGGACACGGCGGCCGTCGCGGCCCGGCGCAGGGCGTGGAGCAGCCGCGGATCCAGCTTCGTCACGGCCTCGAACGAGTCGTCGAAGACCGTCACGCCGTCGGGGACGACACCGTCGGCCGAGGAGAGGGAGGAATCCGTGTGGGCCTTCGACGAGGCCTTCGACGACAACCAGGACGTCGGCAGCTGCGGGCCGAGGGCGAGGGCGATCGCCGCCACGCCTGCCACGACGCCTGTCAGGACCACTGCCCCCACGACGAGGAGGAGCGGGCGGATCCGGCGGCCCGGTAAGCGCGCAGATGGTGGGTTTCGAGTCATACCGCCAGTCAAGGCGGCGTGATGTTGCCCCCATGTATCCGGTTTTCGATACGCCGGCGATAGGCGCCGGCTCGTAGCCTCAAGCACATGCGAGTGCTGATCGTCGAGGACGAGCCCTATCTGGCGGAAGCCATCCGCGACGGCCTGCGCCTGGAGGCGATCGCGGCGGACATCGCGGGCGACGGCGACACCGCGCTGGAACTGCTGGGCGTCAACGCGTACGACATCGCCGTGCTCGACCGCGACATTCCCGGGCCGTCCGGTGACGAGATCGCCAAGGCCGTCGTCGCCTCCGGCAGCGGTATGCCGATCCTGATGCTCACCGCCGCCGACCGTCTCGACGACAAGGCCAGCGGGTTCGAGCTGGGCGCCGACGACTACCTCACGAAACCGTTCGACCTCCAGGAACTCGTCCTCAGGCTCAGAGCGCTCGACCGCAGACGCGGCCACAGCAGGCCACCCGTGCGGGAGATCGCGGGCCTGCGCCTGGACCCGTTCCGCCGCGAGGTCTACCGCGACGGCCGCTATGTCGCGCTGACCAGGAAGCAGTTCGCCGTGCTGGAGGTCCTCGTCGGCGCCGAGGGCGGTGTCGTCAGCGCCGAGGAGCTGCTGGAACGCGCGTGGGACGAGAACGCCGACCCGTTCACCAACGCCGTGCGCATCACCGTCTCGGCCCTGCGCAAACGGCTCGGCGAACCCTGGATCATCGCCACCGTGCCGGGCGTCGGCTACCGCATCGAGACCCGACCGGAGGCGGCGGATGCCTGACACACCGCGCACGCCGAGCACCGAGCCGAACGGGCCGGAGACGACCGTGGACAGGGCCCCCGGTCTGAGCGTGCGCGCCAGGCTCACCCTCAGCTACGCGGGGTTCCTCATGCTCGCCGGTGTCCTGCTGCTCGCGGCGGTGTGGCTGTTCCTCCTGCGGTACGTCCCCGACCGCGCGATGCTCATCAACGCCGACGACAGCGCCATGAACGGCATCTTTCCCATCCGGTCCAATCTGCTGCGCGAGTTCGCTCCGCGGGCAGCCGCCGTGCTGGCGTTCCTGCTGGTGTTCGGCCTGGTCGGAGGGTGGGTCCTGGCCGGCCGGATGCTCGCGCCGCTGACCCGTATCACCGGCGCCACCCGCCTGGCCTCGGCCGGGACGCTCTCCCACCGCATCCGGCTGCCGGGCCGCAGGGACGAGTTCCGTGAACTCGCCGACGCCTTCGACTCGATGCTGGCCCGGCTCGAAGAACACGTCGCCGAACAGCGGAGGTTCGCGGCGAACGCCTCGCACGAGCTGCGCACCCCGCTGGCGATCTCGAAGGCCCTCATCGACGTGGCCCGTTCCGATCCGGACCACGACCCCGGCGAGGCCGTCGAACGCCTCCACGCCGTCAACACCCGGGCCATCGACCTCACCGAGGCACTGCTCCTGCTCGGCCGCGCCGGGCAGCGGACGTTCACCCGCGAGGACGTCGACCTGTCCCTCCTGGCCGAGGAGGCCGCCGAAACGCTCCTGCCCCTCGCGGAGAAGCGGGGCGTCGCTCTGGAGATCCGCGGCGACATCACCCCCACCTCCGGATCGCACGCGCTCCTGCTGCAGCTGACCACGAACCTCGTCCAGAACGCGATCGTCCACAATCTGCCCGACGGCGGCAGGGTGTGGGTGCGGACCGGCGTCCGGCCCGGCGGTGCGGTGCTCACCGTCGAGAACTCCGGCGAGCGGATCTCCCCGGAGCTGGCCTCGGCCTTCACCGAGCCGTTCCGGCGCGGCGCCGAACGCGTCCACACCGATCACGGGGGCGTCGGCCTCGGCCTGGCGATCGTCGGGACCATCGCGCACGCACACGACGGAACGCTCACCCTCACCCCGCGCCCCGCCGGCGGGCTGCACGTCACGGTGGAACTGCCCGGAGCCTGAGGCCCTCTCAGCGCTCGCCGGTGGTGGCCCGCCACCCCGGGTCCCGTCCGCTCAGCCCGATCACCCGGTCCAGCAGGGGCGCCCCCTCCGGGACGGCCACCACCGGGCCGAAGATGCTGCCGCGCGACGGGTCGTCGACGGACGCGGCCAGCATCTGGTACGCCGCCCGCAGGGCCGCCTCGTCGGGCACGTACTCCTGTCCGGTCGCGCGGGCCAGATCCCAGCCGTGCACGACGAGTTCGTCGGTGGCGACGATGCCCGCGATCTCGCCGGGCAGATCCACTCCGCCCGCCCGCGTCTGCCCCGTCCACGCGGCCGGGTCGCGCCAGGCCTCGGCCAGCTCGACCAGCAGCTTGGGCAGTTCGCCGCGCCACCCGGGTGTCAGGTCGGGCAGCCCCGCGGTGGGCGCGGTGTCCGTCGTGGCCCCGAGATCCTTCCGCCCGGCGTCGCGGAAGGCCGCGGCGAGGCCGGTCAGATGCCCGACCAGATGGCGTACCGCGTAGTCAGGACACGGGGTGGCGTCCTCCAGCTGGTCCTCGCGCACCGCGTCCGCGATGCGCGCCACGAGCAGGGCCTGCGGCCCCAGGTCAAGGGTGGTCGCCGTGCTCTCGCCGTCGCCCATGGTGGGTTCCTCTCGTCACAGGGTCGTCATGAGGTCGTCAGGGGTCATCAGGGTTCGTATCGGGGTCGTCATGGGGGTAGACCGTCGGCCGTACGAAAACTCATCGCTCCCCCTCCCAAGATCGTGCTCAGGAATCTGGCCAGGTGTCCGAACCGCCGGGATGCTCGGGACTGCCGGGATTCCCGGAGCCGGGGACCACGAGGGGAGCCACGTCATGAAGGCGATCGTCCAGGATGCCTACGGATCGGCGGACCTGCTGGAACTGCGGGAGATCGAGCGTCCCGTCCCCCGCGACGACGAGGTGCTGGTCGAGATCCGCGCGGCCGGTCTCGGGCCCGAGGTGTGGCACCTCATGACGGGCCGCCCGCTGGTGGCACGCGCCGTCCTCGGCCTCCGTAAACCCAGGAACCCGGTACGGGGCTGGGACGGCGCCGGACGCGTCGAGGCCGTCGGGGCGAAGGTGACCGACTTCAAGCCGGGCGACGAGGTGTTCGGCAACTGCGAGGGCTCCTTCGCCGAGTTCGCGTGTGCCAAGGCCGCGAAGCTCGCCCTCAAACCGGCCGGCCTCACCTTCGAGCAGGCCGCCGCCCTCCCCGTGTCGGCCATGACCGCCTTCCAGGCCCTGAGCGGCACCGCCCGCCCGAAGCCGGGCCAGCGGGTCCTCGTCATCGGCGCCTCCGGCGGGGTGGGCTCGTACGCCGTCCAGCTCGCCGCCGTGTACGGGGCCGAGGTCACCGGTGTGTGCGGCCCCGGCGGCGCGGACTTCGTACGGGCCCGGGGTGCCGCGCACGTCATCGACTACACCACCGAGGACATCGGCGACGGTCCGCACCCGCACCGCTACGACGTCGTCGTCGACAACGCGGGGCAGCGCCCCCTGTCCGTGCTGCGCCGCGCCCTGGCCCCGCACGGCACCCTCGTGATCGTCGGCGGCGAGGGCGGCACCGCGCTGTTCGGCGGGCTGAGCCGTGGTCTGCGGGCCGTCCTGCTGTCGCCGTTCGTCCGCCAGAACCTCCGCAACCTCGTCTCCGTGGCCCGCCGCGAGGACCTGCTCGCCCTCAAGGAACTCGCCGAGAACGGCAAGCTCGTCCCGCCCGTCGACCGCACCTACCCGCTCGCCGAGACCGCCGACGCCGTCCGCCATCTGGAGAAGGGCCACCCGCGGGGCAAACTCGTCATCACCGTCCCTTAGAGGGCCCTCTGGAGGCCGTCGCCCGGCGCCCCTGCCGCGTACCCCGTCTAAGGCACCTGCCCGATCCCCGCCCCGGGGCCTTAGCTACACGATGACCGGGCATGACGGAACGAACACCGCGGGCACCGCGGACGTCCCCGGCGGCCCGCCCGGCGTGGGCGGTGGTCCGTGTCCTGCGGGACCGCAACGCAGGGCTGTATCTGAGCGGGGTCGTGGTCTCCGGCTTCGGCTCGTCGGCGATGTGGCTGGTGGCCGGGGTCTGGGTGAAGGACCTGACCGGCTCGGACGGCCTGGCCGCCCTCTGCGTCTTCGCCCTGTGGGCGCCCACGCTGATCGGCCCGGCGCTGGGCACCCTCGCCGACCGCACCCGCCGCCGCCCGCTGCTGGTGTGGACGAACCTGGGCCTGGCCGCGCTCCTCCTGCCGCTCCTCGCGGTGGACTCGCCGGGCACCCTGTGGATCCTGTTCACCGTGCTCCTCGTGTACGGGGCGGCCGGTGTCGTCCATGACGCGGCGGAGGCGGCGCTGGTGGCCACCGCCGTCGACACACGGCTCCTCGGGGACTTCAACGGGCTGCGGATGACGGCCAACGAGGGCATGAAACTGCTCGCCCCGCTCGCCGGGGCGGGCCTGTACGCGGCGTACGGGGGCGCCCGCGTCGCGCTCCTGGACGCCTGCACCTTCTCCCTCGCCGCGGGCCTCTACACGCTCCTGCGCGTCCACGAGCCGCCGCCGCGCCCGGCGGAGGGCGCCGCCGGATGGCGTGCCCGGACCGTCGAGGGCGCCCGCTTCCTGTGGGGCCACCCGGTCCTGCGCCCGCTCGTCCTCGCCGGCGGCACGACGATGCTCTTCGCGGGCGTCAACGGCGCGATGGTCTACGCGGTGGCGGAGGGCCTCGGGCACTCCCCCGCGTACGTGGGGCTGCTGTACGTCGCCCAGGGCGCCGGTTCGGTGGCGATCGGCCTGGTCTCGGGGCCGCTCCTGCGCCGGCTGGGCGAGCGGCGGTTCGCGCGGTACGGCATCGCGCTGACCGCCGTGGCCGTGACGGCTCGCGCGCTCCCGTACGACGCGGTGGCGCTCGGCTCCGCCGTGGCGGTGGGGGTCGGGCTGCCGTGCGTGCTGATCGCGGCGCTCACGGCTGTGCAGCGGGAGACTCCGGGTGCGCTGCTCGGCCGTACGGCGGCGACCGCGAACACGTTGCTGTTCGCGCCCAACGCGGTCGGGATTGCGCTGGGAGCGGGTCTTGTGGAACTCGTTCCATATCAGGGCCTGTTGGTGGCCGTGGGGATTACGCGGCTCGTCACGGTGCTGCCCGGCTGTGGCTGGCCGCGCAGTTCCCCGCGCCCCTGAAAGCGGGGGTTGCGCGGCTCGTCACCGTGCTGCCCGGCCGTGGCTGGCCGCGCAGTTCCCCGCGCCCCTGAAAGCGGGGGTTGCGCGGCTCCTCACCGTGCTGCCCGGCCGTGGCTGGCCGCGCAGTTCCCCGCGCCCCTGAAAGCGGGGGTTGCGCGGCTCGTCACCGTGCTGCCCGGGTGTGGTTGGCCGCGCCGTTCCCCGCGCCCCTGAAAAGCGGGGCTTCGCCCCGCCTTTTCAATCCTGCAGCGCGCGGAGTCCCCAAGCGGGCCTCTGCGCTCAGCCCAGCCTCGTCAGCGCCTGCTTCACCAGGGTCAGGTCCTCCTCCGATGCCAAGCCCGCGTGGTAGAGCCGCAGTTCGGTGGCTCCTCGGTCGGCTGCCTGCGTCGCGTCCTCGTGGAGGGTTGCGGGGCTGCCGCCCATTCCGGCCACCACCGGGAAGTTGGCCGCCAGTACGTCGTCCTTTCCGGCGTGTGCCGCGAAGGGGGCCAGCAGGCCCGAGCCTCCCCCGCACGGGACGACCACGCCGTCGGCGACGGTCAGGATGTGCTCCGGGTCCACGCCGGCGTTCGCGCCCACGTGGTACGAGTCCGGGTCCGCGTGCAGCAGGATCCGGAAGCCGTCGGGGGCCGCCGCCCGGACGGCGGCGACGACGTCCGTCTGGAAGGAGCGGGCCGCGGAGTCGCGCCACGCGCGCGTGGCCGTCGCCAGGTCGCCGCCCAGCAGCTTCTCCACGGCCTCCCAGCCCCCGGCGGGCGTCCCGCCGCGCCACACGGGCTCCAGGGCGCGCCGGACCGCCGAGGCCAACTCATCGGCGTCCAGACCCAGTTGCGTATACCCGTCGCGGCACACCGGGCAGAAGCACAGCGACATCAGGTACGTCCCGGCGTCCCCGAGCGCGACACCGGACGTCTTGTCGTGGGCGTGCAGATGCGGGAGCCCGTACCAGCCGAGGGATTCGAGTTCCGTACCCGCCGCTCCCGGCCGTACGGCCGCCTCGACGGCCAGGTCGGTCAGGTAGGCGCGCGTCTCCGGCTGCGCGATGCAGGGTGCCCAGGGGTAGCGGTCTCCGTACGCGTTGACCACTGAGGTGTCCGGGAACTCCTCGCCCATACGGGAGTTGTGCGCGAGGACCACCCAGGTGTGCACGTCGAGTCCGGCTCCCGCGAGGGCCTCGGCCGCCTCCCCGTACGCGTCGCCCGGCGCCCAGTCCCCGGCGGGGTACGGGCGCAGCCTGCGCCCCTGCCAGCGTCCGGTGTCCGGCGAGTAGAGGACGGCGGCGTGCGGCGCGGTGACGATGCGGTGGCGGGGGTGCCGGGGGGTCAGCGCGCGCGTGGAGTGGTACGCGGACGCGAGGGTCGCCTGCTGTACGCCGAGCCCGGCGATGCGTGCCGCCGCCCCGGGGTCGCCGTTGACGTCCCACGGATAGACGAAGGCCGACGCCCTCACTTGGCCTCCTCCAGGAGCGCGTGGCCGCGTTCGATCAGCTGGGCGAGCTGCTTGAGGTGGTCCTCGGACGGTTCGTGCAGCGGCGGCCGTACCTCGCCCACGTCGAGCCCCCGCAGCCGTACCCCGGCCTTGACGAGCGAGACGGCGTATCCGCGGCCCTGGGCGCGCAGTTCGACGAGCGGCCGGTAGAAGCCGTCGAGCAGCCGGTTGACGGTCGCGTCGTCGCCGGAGCCCATGGCGCGGTGGAAGGCGAGGGCGATCTCGGGCGCGAAGCAGAAGACGGCGGACGAGTAGAGGGTGATGCCGATGCCCCGGTAGGCGAGGCCGGTGAGTTCGGCGGTCGGCAGCCCGTTGAAGTAGAGGAAGTCGCCCGGCACCTCTGACCGTACGGCGCTGACGATGCGCTGCATGAGGTCGAGGTCGCCGGTGCCGTCCTTGAAGCCGATGACCCCTTCGGTGCGGGCCAGCGCGACCACGGTCTCCGGGGTGAAGACGGCGTTGTCGCGCTGGTACACGACGATGTCGAGCGAGGTGGCGCCGGCGAGTTCCGTGTAGTGCCGCAGCAGCCCCTCCTGTCCGGCGACCACGAGGTAGGGCGGCATGGCGAGCAGCCCGTCGGCGCCGGCCTCCTCGGCGAGCCGCGCGTAGCGCACCGCGAGGGCGGTCCCGTAGCCCGCGCCCGCGACGACGGGCACCCGGCCCGCGGTCTCCTCCACGGCGGCCTGGACGCAGTCCTGGAACTCCTCGGGCGTGAGCGCGTGGAACTCGCCGGTGCCGCAGCAGGCGAAGACGGCGGCGGCACCGGCCTCGACGCCCCGCCGGACGTGCTCGCGGTAGACGTCCAGGTCGATGGCCCCGTCCCGGTCGTACGCGGTGACGGGGAAGAACAGCGGCCCGCTGGGGATACTGAGTCGAGCGGCGAGGGGGGCTGACGACACGGGCTCTCCCTAGAGCATGTACGTACACGCCACCCGTGCACGTTTCTGATTTGCGTCCATGTCTCTGAACTCGCCCACGCTAGAGCTCGCCGTCGGGACCGGTCAAGCGGGCAAACCCGCATTCCCGGAGCAATTCCGGAAGGAGACCGGAGCAAGAAAGGACCCGAAATGCAACCGACCGACAGCGGATCCCCGCCCTTCGCGCGACACTTGACGCGAGCGGCGAACGATCCATAGCGTGTCCATGGATGTGAATGCCGTACACGCTTACGCATATGCATACGGCTGCTGATTCTAGGAGACCCGAGGATGCCCGCTCCGCGCACCGCTCCCCGCACCGTCCTGCTCACCGGCGCCGCCGGCGGCCTCGGCACCCTGATGCGCGGGCTGCTCCCCGCCTACGGCTACGAACTGCGCCTCCTCGACATGCGGCCCATCGACGGCGAGCCCGACGCGATCACCGCGGACCTCGGCGACAAGGAGGCCCTGCGCGAGGCCGTCCGCGGCGTGGACGCCGTCATCCACCTCGCGGGCATCTCCCTTGAGTCCACCTTCGACAAGATCCTGAAGGCGAACATCGAGGGCACCTACAACCTCTACGAGGCCGCGCGCGAGGAGGGCGTCGGACGGGTCGTCTTCGCCTCCTCGAACCACGCGGTCGGCTTCACTCCGCGCCCCGAGGGCGAGGCGCCCCACGAGCCGGGCGCCCTCATCCCCATCGACACCCCGCGCCGCCCGGACACCTTCTACGGCCTCTCCAAGTCCTTCGGCGAGGACCTGGCGCAGTTCTACTGGGACAAGCACGGCCTGGAGACCGTCTCCGTGCGCATCGGCTCCTGCTTCCTTGAGCCGACCACCGTGCGCATGCTGTCGGTCTGGATGAGCCCCGGCGACGGCGCCCGCCTCTTCCACGCGGCCCTGACCGCCGAGCAGGTCGGCCACAGCGTCGTCTACGGCTCCTCCGCCAACACCCGGCTGTGGTGGGACCTGTCGAGTGCCCGCGCGCTGGGCTACGAGCCGCAGGACGACTCCGAGCAGTACGCCGGGAAGCTGATCGCGGACCAGGGCGAACTGGACCCGTCGAACCCGGACCACGCCTGCCTCGGCGGCGCCTTCGTCACCAACCCCCCGGTGTGGCCCTACTGACACTCCCGGCCGCCCGTACCGGGCCCCGCCGACACTTCCGGCCACTCCACACGGACGACCTCACGGGGCGGACGGGCACCGAACGGGCCCGTCCGCTCCGCCGTTCGGGCACGCCCCCTGCCCGAATTACGCTCCGCCGCAGGTCCGCCGCGGGCGCCCGTCTCACCCAACGGGCACACACGGGCGCCATCGGACCCGCAACAGACCTGGTCAGTGGCGCGTACCCGCTGTAGAACTTCCCCCAAGGGTTGAACGGGCCCGAACGGGCAGTAGGCACGTACGCAAGGGAGCGGAAGCGGGTGTCGGGCATGAGCGCGGAAGAACGGCAACGGGCGATCGTGAAGACCGCCCGGCGCACAGGCGCCGTCGACGTGAACGAGCTCGCGGACGAGCTGGGCGTCGCCAGGGAGACCGTGCGCCGCGATCTGCGCGCCCTGGAGGACCACGGCCTCGTCCGCCGCACCCACGGCGGCGCCTATCCCGTGGAGAGCGCCGGCTTCGAGACGACGCTCGCCTTCCGCGCCACCAGCCACGTACCCGAGAAGCGCCGGATCGCCGCAGCCGCGGCCGAGCTGCTCGGGGACGCGGAGACGGTCTTCGTCGACGAGGGCTTCACCCCCCAGCTCATCGCCGAATCACTGCCCAGGGACCGGCCGCTGACCGTGGTCACCGCGTCCCTGGCCACCGCGGGCGCGCTCGCCGAGGCCGACAACAAGACGGTCCTGCTGCTCGGCGGCCGGGTCAGGCCCGGCACGCTGGCCACCGTCGACCACTGGACGACGAAGATGCTCGCGGGCTTCGTCATCGACCTGGCGTTCATCGGCGCCAACGGCATCTCGCGCGAACACGGCCTCACCACCCCCGACCCGGCCGTCAGCGAGGTCAAGTCACAGGCCATCCGGGCCGCGCGCCGCACGGTCTTCGCGGGCGTGCACACCAAGTTCGGCGCCGTCAGCTTCTGCCGCTTCGCGGAGATCGGCGCTCTGGAGGCGATCGTCACCAGTACGTTCCTCCCCACCTCCGAGGCCCACCGCTACTCGATGCAGGGCCCTCAGGTCATCCGCGTCTGACCCCGGAGTCCGAAAACCCGACCGACCCACTACAGCGGCACCACACTCCCCCTGCCGGCCCCTCGCGAGCCTTTGCCATCCCCATGTCATCCCATTTGTACTGATACATCCAGGAGTGATCCATGCGAACCCAGAGCCGACGGAGGCCGCGCGCGATGTTCGCCGCGGCCGCCGCAGGGACGCTGCTCGCCCCGCTGCTCTCCGGTTGCTGGGCCGGAGCGGGCGGTGCGGGCTCCGGTGGCAACTCCATCAACGTCCTCATGGTCAACAACCCGCAGATGGTGGAGCTGCAGAAGCTCACCGCGGCCCACTTCACCAAGGAGACCGGCATCAAGGTGAACTTCACCGTGCTGCCGGAGAACGACGTCCGCGACAAGATCAGCCAGGACTTCGCCAACCAGGCCGGCCAGTACGACGTCGCGACGCTCTCCAACTACGAGATACCGATCTACGCCAAGAACGACTGGCTGCACGAGATGGACTCGTACGTCGCCAAGGACCCTGGCTACGACGAGCAGGACGTCCTCAAGCCCATGCGCCAGTCCCTCACCGCGGAGGACGGCAAGCTCTACGGACAGCCCTTCTACGGCGAGTCGTCGTTCCTGATGTACCGCAAGGACGTGTTCGCCGAGAAGGGCCTGAAGATGCCCGCCCACCCGACCTGGGACGAGGTCGCCGACCTCGCCGCCAAGGCCGACGGCGCCGAGGCGGACATGAAGGGCATCTGCCTGCGCGGCCTGCCCGGCTGGGGCGAGATCATGGCCCCGCTCACCACGGTCGTGAACACCTTCGGCGGCACCTGGTTCGACAAGGACTGGAAGGCACGGCTCGACTCCCCCGAGTTCGAGAAGGCGACCAAGTTCTACGTCGACCTCGTCCGCAAGCACGGCGAGTCCGGCGCGGCCCAGTCCGGCTTCGCCGAGTGCCTCAACAACCTGACCCAGGGCAAGGTCGCCATGTGGTACGACGCCACCTCCGCGGCCGGTTCCCTGGAGGCGGCGAAGTCCCCCGTCAAGGGCAAGATCGGGTACGCGCCTGCGCCGGTCGACAAGACGGAGTCCTCGGGCTGGCTCTACACCTGGGCCTGGGGCATCCAGGACGCCTCCCGCAATCCCGACAAGGCGTGGAAGTTCGTCTCCTGGGCGTCCAGCAAGGAGTACGAGCAGCTGGTGGGTGACGAGATCGGCTGGTCCAACGTGCCGGCCGGCAAGCGCGCCTCGACGTACACGAACGCCGACTACCGCAAGGAGGCCGGCGCCTTCCAGGAGATGACGAAGGAAGCCATCGAGGGCGCCCGGCCCACCGACCCCGGCGTACAGCCGCGGCCCGCGCCCGGCATCCAGTTCGTCGGCATCCCCGAGTTCACCGATCTCGGTACCAAGGTCTCGCAGGAGATCAGCGCGGCCATCGCCGGACGCCAGTCCGTCGAGTCGGCCCTGAAGAAGTCCCAGAAGCTGGCCGAGGAGATCGCCGAGGAGTACGAGGGACGATGACCGCGACAACGACAGCCCCCGTGGCCGCACCATCCGTACACACGCAGAAGCGGCAGCCCTCCGGACGCATACGCGCCTGGGCGACCAGGGCCCCGCTCCTGCCCGCACTGATCTTCATGATCGCCGTGACCCAGCTGCCGTTCGTGGCCACGCTGGTGATCTCCTTCTTCGACTGGAACTCCCTCTACCCGGACGCCCGCAGCTTCACGGGCTTCGGCAACTACACGGAGGTCCTCACCGACGCGGCCCTGCGCAAGTCGGTCTGGGTGACCATCCTGCTCACCGTCTCCGTCGTCCTGGCCAGCCTGGTCCTGGGCCTCGGCCTCGCCCTCCTGCTGGACCGCAAGTTCCGGGGCCGCGGCCTGGTCCGCACCCTCTTGATCGCACCCTTCCTGGTGGTGCCCGTAGCAGCCGCCCTGCTCTGGAAGCATGTGCTCTACAACCCCGAGTACGGCCTGCTCAATGGCTTGCTGCACTATGTGGGCGGCCCACAGCCCGACTGGATCTCCAACACCCCGCTGCTCGCCATCGAGGCGTCCCTCGTCTGGCAGTGGACGCCCTTCATGATGCTGATCCTGCTGGCGGGCCTGCAGAGCCGGGACCACCAGCAGATCGAGGCGGCCAGGGTCGACGGCGCGAGCAACTGGCAGATCTTCCGCTACCTCACCCTGCCCCACCTGCGCCGCTACCTCGAACTGGGCGCCCTGCTCGGCTCGATCTACATCGTGCAGAACTTCGACGCGGTCTTCACGATCACGTCCGGCGGTCTGGGCACGGCGAACCTCCCCTACACCGTCTACCAGACCTTCTACCAGGCCCACGAGAACGGCCTCGCCTCCGCGGCCGGCGTCCTGGTCGTCATCGGCTCCATCATCATCGCGACCTTCGCACTGCGCGTGGTCTCGTCCCTGTTCCGCGAGGAGGTGGGCCGCGCATGAGCGCCACAGCCGTACAAGCCCGTCCCAGCAGCACCACGTCCGCCGACCCCATCCCCCGCCGCCCCAAGGGCCGGGGCCTGGGCCTGGTCGCCTGGCTGGCAGGCATCGTCTTCTTCCTGCCCATCGCCTGGATGGCCCTGACGTCCTTCCACTCCGAAACGGACGCGGCGACCAACCCACCGTCCTTCGCGGCACCCCTCACCCTCGACGGCTACCGCGAGTTCTTCGGCTCGGGCGGCGGGGCGAGCCCCTGGCCGTCCCTGATCAACTCGACCGTGGCGTCCCTGGCGTCGACGCTCCTGGTCCTGATCCTCGCCCTCCCCGCGGCGTACGCGCTCTCCATCCGCCCGGTCAAGAAGTGGACGGACGTCCTCTTCTTCTTCCTCTCCACCAAAATGCTGCCGGTGGTGGCGGGCCTCCTCCCGATCTACCTCTTCGCCAAGAACACCGGGATGCTGGACAACATCTGGCTCCTGGTCATCCTCTACACCTCGATGAACCTCCCGATCGCGGTGTGGATGATGCAGTCCTTCCTCTCCGAGGTCCCGGTGGCGATCATCGAGGCGGCCCAGATAGACGGCGCGAAACTCCCCACGATCCTCACCCGCGTCGTGGCTCCGATCGCCCTCCCCGGTATCGCGGCCACCTCCCTCATCTGCTTCATCTTCAGCTGGAACGAACTGCTGTTCGCCCGGGTGCTCACAGGCGTGGTGGCGGAGACCGCCCCCGTCTTCCTGACCGGCTTCATCACCAGCCAGGGCCTGTTCCTGGCGAAGGTGTGCGCCGCGTCGCTCGTCGTCTCCCTGCCGGTGCTCGCCGCAGGGTTCGCCGCCCAGGACAAACTGGTCCAGGGCCTGTCGCTGGGAGCCGTGAAATGAAGGCCGCCGTCATCGAGTCCGTGGGAAAGGCCGTCGTCTCCGAGGTCCCGGACCCGACACCGGGCCCGCGCGAGGTCGTCGTGGAGGTGTCGGCCTGCGGACTGTGCGGCACGGACCTGCACATCCTCCAGGGCGAGTTCGCCCCCAAGCTGCCGATCGTCCCCGGCCACGAGTTCGCGGGCGAGGTCGTCGGCGTGGGCCGACAGGTCACGGAACTCTCGGTCGGCGACCAGGTGGCCGTGGACCCCTCCCTGTACTGCTACGAGTGCCGCTACTGCCGTACGGGCCACAACAACCTCTGTGAGCGCTGGGCCGCGATCGGCGTGACCACGGCGGGCGGCGCCGCCCAGTACGCGGTCGCACCGGTCGCAAACTGCGTCAAGCTCCCCGAGCACGTACGTACCCAGGACGCGGCCCTGATCGAACCGCTCTCCTGCGCGGTACGCGGCTACGACGTCCTCAACTCCCGCCTCGGCTCCCACGTCCTGATCTACGGCTCCGGAACGATGGGCCTGATGATGCTGGAACTGGCGAAGCGGACGGGCGCGGCCAGCGTCGACATGGTCGACATCAACGCGCAGCGCCTCACCACCGCCCAGAAGCTCGGCGTCTCCGCGTCCGCGACCAGCGCCGACGAGCTGGACCGGCCGCAGGGCTGGGACCTGGTGGTCGACGCCACGGGCAACGCGGCGGCGATCCAGGACGGGCTGGAGCGGGTCGCCAAGGCGGGCACGTTCCTGCAGTTCGGAGTGGCCGACTACGCGACACGCGTCTCCATCGACCCGTACCGCATCTACAACCAGGAGATCACGATCACCGGTTCGATGGCGGTGCTCCACAGCTTCGAGCGGGCGGCGGAACTCTTCGCCACGGGCGTCCTGGACCCGGACATCTTCATCAGTGACCGCCTCCCCCTGGACCAGTACCCCCAGGCCCTGGACCAGTTCGCCTCGGGCATCGGCCGAAAGATCGTAGTGGTCCCCTAACCTTTCTCGCCCCCGCCGCCCCTACCCATTCCCATCCACGCATGGGGGCTGCGCCCCCTCGCCCCCGCTGCGCAGTTCCCCGCGCCCCCAGGTACCTCAGAGGGG
>NZ_JBHWZP010000052.1:0-39199 GCF_042728395.1 Streptomyces sp. NPDC060205 | reverse complement strand
GGTACGCGCTGCGGCGGAGCCGACAGGTGCCAGTCCGCGGGCGGGAGTTACCTGCCCGCGGGCAGTTCAGCCCGCAGGCGTACGGGCCGGTGCCGGCCGGCTCAGCCGTGCCGTGTACTGGCTCAGACCGCTGCGGCGCAGCCACACCAGAACCCCGCACAGGACGAGAACCACGAGGGGGATCACTGGATTGCCGTCGTTGATCAGCACCATCTCGCTCAGTGCCGCACCGGCCATCACGCCGGACAGGACGAGGGCCGCGAACGCGGCGAGGAAGGGGACGAGCAGGCCGACGCCGCCGGCTATCTCGATGGCGCCGGTGACGTAGCGCAGCCACTGCCCGGCGCCGACCTCCTCGAAGGTCTGGCGGGTCTGCTCGCCGCCCAGCCACTTGGTGACGCCACTGAACAGGAAGACGGCCGCGAGCAGGGCCTGCATGACCCAGGCCGTGATGTGCGCGGGCCGCGAGGTCGTGGCGGGCGTGCGGTGGGAGGAAGTGATGTTCTGGCTCATGGTTTCACCTCGGTTGGGGGCGCTGCACTCGCAGCGCAGGTAGGGCGGTCGGGCTGTGCGATGTTGCGTGGCGATGTGTGGTGACCGGAATGGACGAACCGGTCGCCGGTCGGTCAGACCTTGGTCAGGTCGGGCGCCGAATCGGGAGTTGAGCCGCTGATGTCGTCGTGTGCGCTCTGCGGCCGGTGCGCGTCAAGGCGCCCGCGCAGCTTGCTGCCCTCGATGTCGACGTCGGGCAGGAGCCGCTCCAGCCAGCCGGGCAGCCACCAGGCGGAGCGCCCCAGGAGGGTGAGCACGGCCGGTACGAGAGTCATGCGGACGATGTACGCGTCGACAAGGACGCCGACGGCGAGAGCGAAGCCCATCATCTTGACCATGGCGTCGGCGGACATCACGAAGCCCAGGAAGACGCTGATCATGATGGCCGCGGCTGCCGTCACCACGCGTGCGCCGTGTGTGAAGCCGGACACCACGGCCTCCGTCGGGCCCGCCCCGTGGACGTACTCCTCGCGCATCCGCGCCACCAGGAAGACCTGGTAGTCCATGGCGAGTCCGAAGACGATACCGATCAGGAAGACTGGCATCATGCTGACGATCGGCCCGGTCTGGGCGACGCCCAGGAGTCCCGCGAGCCATCCCCACTGGAAGACCGCGACCACGGCGCCGAACGTCGCTGCCACGGTGAGGAGGAAGCCGAGTACGGCCTTGACGGGCACGAGCACGGATCGGAACACCAGCATCAGCAGCAGCATTGCCAGGCCCACGACGACCGCGAGATAGGGGATCAGTGCGCTCTGCAGCCGGTCGGACATGTCGATGTTGAGGGCGGTCAGACCGGTGACGGCGATGGTCGCCCCGGTCGAGGCGCGCAGGTCCTGGCCCTGGTCACGGATGGTGTTGACCAGATCGGTCGTGGACTGGGCGTTCGGGCCGCCGTCCGGAACGACCTGCAACAGGGCGGTGTCACCAGCCGGGTTGACGTTGGCGGGGGAGACGCTTTTCACGTCGGGCAGTGACTTGACGTCGTCGCTGACCTGCTGCGCCGCGGTCTTCGGGTCCGTGCCGCGCTCGGTGCTGACGACGATGACGAGCGGTCCGTTGAAGCCGGCCCCGAACCCGTCGCTCACCAGGTCGTACGCCTTGCGCTGCGTCGTCTCCCGTGGGGCCATGCCGTCGTCGGGCAGCCCGAGGCGCAGGTCGAGAGCGGGCAGGGCGGCGACGCCCAGGCCGAGGGTCGCCACGATCAGTACGGCCACCGGACGGCGCGTCACCGTGGTCACCCACCGGCGTCCCATCGTGGCGCGCTTCTCCGTGTCCTTCGGTTCCGCGCTGTGTGCGGTGACACGGCGTCCGGCGAAGCCGAGGAGTGCGGGGAGCAGAGTGATCGCGATCAGGACGGCCACGGCGACGGTGGCGGCGGCGCCCAAGCCCATCTGCGTAAGGAACGGAACGCCCACCACGGACAGTCCGGCCAGCGCGATGATGACGGTGAGCCCCGCGAACACGACCGCGGAGCCGGCCGTACCCATGGCGCGGCCCGCCGCCTCCTCGCGGTCGGAGTCCTCGGTGAGTTCGTTTCGATAGCGCGAGACGACGAGCAGTGCGTAGTCGATCGCGACCGCCAGGCCGATCATCAGGGACAGGGTCTCGGTCGCCGGGGAGAGTTCGACGAAGCCGGTCAGCGTCATGATGCCTGTCATCCCGATGCCCACGCCGATCAGCGCGGTGGCCAGGGGCAGACCCGCCACGAGCATGGACCGGAACGTGACGAGCAGGACCAGCGCGGCGATGGCGACGCCGATGATCTCCGTGAAGCCGCCGGGCTCCTCACCCTCCATGGCATCTCCGCCGATCTCGACGGTCAGTCCCGCGTCGCGGGCCTGGTCGGCCGCCTTCTGCAGGGCTTCGTGGGAGCCGGCGCTGACGTCCTCCCCGGGAACCTTGTACGTCACCTCGCTGAAGGCGATCGCCTTGTCGGGGCTGACGGTGCCGGTGTCGAAGGGATCCTGCGCACCGGCGACCTGCGGCCCGTCGGCGAGTGAGGCCACCGTCCGGTCGAGGATCTGCCGGTTGGCCGGATCCGCGAGCGTCGAACCGTCGGGGGCCGCGAACACCACGCGCGCCGTGGCGCCGTCGGCCGCGGCCTGGGGGAACTTCTCCTCCAGTTGGTCGAGTGCGCGCTGGGCCTCCAGGCCGGGAATCCGCTGGGCTTCCGAGGTGGGGCCGGACAGGGTGACGGCTCCCGCCACACCCGCTGCCAGGAGGACGAGCCACACCAGCAGCACGAGACGTCGTCGGCGGAACGACCACCGGCCGAGTCGGTAGAGAAGGACAGCCATGAAGGACTCCAAGACATGGAATGAAAGGGGGTACGGAGCCGCGGCCGGGACCTGTGGGCCGCGGTCGGGGTGTGCTGATCACGTGGTTGTCCACGAGGACGGGGGTGCGACAGGCGCCAGGTGGGGCCCGGAGGGCGGTCACGCTGCACGACACGGCCGAGCGGCTGTCCGCGACAGGCATTTCATTGAGTGGCTCAAGGTTATTGTTTGAGTTACTCAATGAGTTTGTCAAGCGATACATTGGAGGCATGCCTTCGCAAGCCGACACGGCCGTTCTCGCCCACCAGGTCGCCACCATGTCGCTGCTCATCAGGGAACACATGAGTGACCTGCTGCAGGAGCTGGACATCACCGAGCCGCTGGCCAACCTCCTGTGGTACGCCGACGCGCAGCCCGAGCCTGTTCCGTTGCGGCGGCTTGCCGTGCGGCTGCACTGCGACCCCTCCAACGTGACCCTGATGTGCGCCAAGCTGGAGGAGAAGGGACTGGCGCAGCGCAGGCCGCACCCCGGCGACGGCCGCGTACGCACGCTGGTGGTGACCGAGGAGGGCCGCGCGGTTCGGGACCGGCTCCTTGAGCGCGCCCACACCACACCCACCCTCAGTGCCCTCGACGCCGATGAACGCGTCGTGCTCCAGGGCCTCCTGTCGAAGGCGCTGGCCGCGGGGAGTTGAGACTGCGCCCTGGGCGCCGGTGAGGGGATGCATGATCGACTCCAAGAGGCGGGGGGTTGTCCGATGCCGCCAAGACTGGCCCCGGACCCGCGTGTCGCACGTCCTCCCACCGCAGACACCTGCGGTACCACGGGCACGGTAGGCACACCCGCCGTGGGAGGAGGTGCACCGCGGTCCCACGTCCTCGTACCGCGGTCGCAGCAGGGGCCGTTGACTGCGAGGGGCTGACGCGCGCCACCGGCTCGGGAGCAAGGGTTGGTCGCACCGACCCCCTCCCGTTCAGGAGCACCCATGACGCCTGCCGAATCGACCACGCATGCCGCCCCGAGCCGCCGACCCCACTCTTATGGGCCAACAACGCCCCACCATGAGTCGCGCTTTCGGCGCCTCGGACTCCCGCACCGGCACGGCGGCCGACGGGCGCTGCGCACAGTCCTGCTCAGCGCCACCGCCGTCGTCGTGCTCGCCGCCTGTCAGACCGGGCCCGAGGGGTCCGGGGCGAGCGACCGTGTCCCCGATCCGGCCGCCACCCGGACGCCAACAGGCGCTCCGCAGATGGCTCTTGTGCCCGCCGGCGCCTACCTCCTCGGTGCCGCGGACGGACCTGCCGACGAACGTCCCGTTCACACCGTGCGCCTGGACGCCTTCCGTCTCGACCGCTACCCGGTGACGAACGCGGACCTCGCACGCTGGGCCAACGGCAAGAAGGAGCAGCTGCGCAACGCCACCGGCGGCCAGGAGCTCCCGGCCGACCCCCGCATGCCCCGCGAACCCGACGCCGTACGGGACAAGGACGACCGCGACCTGTTCGTCCCGGCCGACGCGGACGGCAACTCGCATCTCCTGCGTGCAAACGGCCGTTTCGACGTCGAGAAGTCGTACGCGGATCACCCCGCGACCGAAGTGACCTGGTGGGGCGCCTACAGCTACTGCCGGGACCGCGGCGCGCGGTTGCCCACCGAGGCGGAGTGGGAAGCCGCCGCCCGGGGCCCCGAGGGTCGCACCTACGCGTGGGGCGAGCAGGAACCGAACGCCGAACGCGCCCGTTACGGTGCGGCGACAGGCGGCACTGCACCGGTGAACGCCCATCCGGAGGGGGCGACGCCTCTGGGCATCCACGACCTGGCCGGGAACACGTACGAATGGACCAGCACCCTGTACCGCCCGTACCCCTACGACGGTAGCGACGGCAGAGAAGAGGTCACCTACTCCGCGGAGGAGCGGGTGACCCGTGGTGGCGCCCACGACGACGAAGCCGACGCTCTGCGTGGCACCTACCGCTCCGGTTACTCCCGGGAGCCGCAGGGCGGACACCACCACATCGGCTTCCGGTGCGCCGCCGACCCTCGACCCTGAGGTGACCCCGGGCGGCGGCGGGAAAGCTCTGGGCCTGTCGCGCATGAACGTGTCTCTCCCGATGACGCAGGGTGCACCGGGCTGCACCCCGAGGGCCGACACGACACCCTCCACACAACACGCCGGTCACCTCCAGCCCAATCCCTGGTCAAGTCCTGACCGGGGATCGGGCTGAAGGTGTTCGGACGGGCCTAAGCCGTCAGCTTCTCCCTGTCGTCGGTGTCATCGGCGTCCGCCGGACGAAGTCGCGCAGACGGGGCCGGTACAAGACGGACGGGCGGCGCGTGGGCGGCGCGGACGGCCCACATGCCGATGGCGAGAACGGCGACGGCCTCGGCGCCGACCAGAAGACGCTCCACGATCCCGATCGGCAGGACCTCCCACCACGGTGTTCCTGTCAGCATCATCTGGCCCACCGCGTACACGATCGGTACGAAGGCCAGAGCGGAGAGCAGGCCGAGCCGGCGAACCCTCCCGGCATGCGTGCCCCACACGGCGGACCGCCGCCACGGGCGGGACAGGAGCCGCGCGGCGATCGGCAGGCTGACGAAGGCGATCAGACTGGCCACCCGGTGGATCTCGCCGCCAAGCGTGTCCTCCACGAGGGTCCGGTCCTCCTTGGGTATCAGCGCGACCACGGTGAGCCCTGCCGACCACAGCGTGATGGCGATCGCCGCGCCGGAACGCCACCGGGTGATCCTGCTGGACACGAGGGAGGCGACGACGGCCAGCGAACCGAACGCGAGCAACAGCACCGCCGCGCCGAAGAGCCACCGCTGCGGCCCCAGCCCGTACTCGCTGATCGTGTGACGGAGCTGCCCGGGGGACACGATGGCCAGCCGGACATCGAGGGCGACGATGGTCAGCACGGTGAGGGCGGCGGCGGCCGTGCCGCTCACTGCCAGCGCGTGTGCCGGTGAGCGGAAGGGGCGGGGACCACCTGCGCGAGGTCCCGTGTCGGTCGGCACTTTGTGTAGCCCGGCTTTTTCCATGGGGTCGAGACTGCCCGTCCACCCGCGCCCAGTCGTCGTCCGGTCGCGGACACGTGGCCGTACTGCGAACGCAGTACCTGCCCGCACCGGTGCACGGTCCGCAGGCCGCAGCCGAAGCACGACACGTACGTGACTTCGGAAGTGAGCAGGGATTGACCTGTGGATGAGTATCCGACGGGCCGAACATGAGAGCCGGTGAAAAGGAGAGAACATGAGCAACGACGACACCGCTGAGCGCGGTACTGCGGCCGCCGTCGGCCACCACCAGGTTGTCCCCGTCCACTTCGGCGACCTGGACTCGTTCGGAATGGTCCACCACGGCCAGTACGCCGCACTCTTCGAACGGGGGATCACCTCGTACTGGATGGAGCGCGGGGTGTCGTTCGACCGCGCGAAGTCGCAGATCGCCGACGTCCTCCAGGTCGTACGCAAGATGGAGATCACGTACGACATGCCGATCACCGAGGTCGGCGAGGTCCAGGTGCACTTCTGGATCGACCGGATGGGGCGGACCAGCTACACGTACGGCTTTCGGGTGCTGTCGAAGGACCGGGCCGTGGTGCACGCCACCGGACAGCGCATCCAGGTCAACCTCGACCCCGTGACGCTGCGCCCCACGCCGTTCGGCGAGGGCGCGCGGGCTGCCGCCCTGCCCCTCATGCGGGCGTCCGAGTCACCGGCCTCGGAGTCGTAGGCCCCCATGTCACGTGCCCTCAGGCCAAGAGTCTGAGGGTGGCTGAGCGGCCGGGGGAGTGCCGTGGATCTCCATCTGCCACAGCTGACCGCTGATCCGTTCCAGAGCGGCGGCGAGATGCCTGCGGTAGGTGCTGAACGAAATGTGCAGCCGTTCGGCGACGGCCTCCTGGTTGGGCACGCGCTTGAAGTAGGTGGTGGTGACGACCTTGTGCAGCTGCTCGTCGCGAGCCGTGCCGTGCAGGGTCTCGATCGACTCCGTGACGGCCTCACGCAGGGCCGCCACCGCGTCCGCCTCGGGATGCTCGACCACCAGCCTGCTGCGCACCAGAGGGTTGGTGACCAACTCGTCGGGGCGGTGCCACGCGGTGAGTGCCGCCCGTACCGCCTCGTCGAACTCCTCCCGGGTGAGCACCACGCAACCGCCGGTCCGGTGCGCCGTCCTGCCCGCTTCGAGGCCGCCCAGTTCCAGCGTGACGCTGAAGTCGAGCCAGATCCGCGGCGGGATGACCCGCCAGTCGTGGGCGTAGAGCGACTGGACCCGTCCCTCGACGCGGACGGGCTCGGTCAGCAGATGCTGGTCCATGTAGGCCATCAGGGGATGCCAGAAGGAGTTGTCCGCCATCGCGATGTAGGACCACGCCAGCCGGTCGGCCAGGACGAACTCGTACACGGCCCGGTGCAGGAACAGGTCCATCACCGGCGAGGGGCGTTCGCATTCCTTCGGCTCCATGAGGAAGCGCACGATCGCCAGGTGTTCTCCATCCCTCAGCGGAGTGGCACCTCCGCAGTGCTCCCAGGCCGCCGACACGACGGGGTCGGCGGCGAGCTCCTCGGGGTCGGGCCGGTCCATCGTCAGACAGGCCCACACGGCGACGATCTGCCGGGAGTCGGTCCGGCGGCAGATACGCAGAGCCTGAGGCCGCCTGCCGATCCAGAAGGCGGTCAGTGCTTCGGCCCCGGGTCCTTCGGCGTCCCGGACCAGGGACAGCACTTCCTCGGCTTCCTCGGGGACGAACGTGTCCTCGTGGACATCGCCGTCGGCCTGCCAGGTCACGTACTGCGACAGGAAGCCGTTGGTGCGGTGCAGATAGGTGAGGGCCGACATGGCGGGCAGGACCCCCGTGCCCTCCGCCGCCTTCGCGCGGGTCAGGAGATGGGCGTGCAGCCGGCGGTGCATGGCCTCGTAGGTCCCGGGATCCCGCCAGCGCAGATCCGTGTCGAGGACCTCCCGGACGACGTCGTGCGGAAACAGACCGTGCCGGCCGGTCTCGACGAAGGGCAGCTCGCGCAGCCAGGCGAACAACTCGGACGCGGGCGCGTCGGTCAGCGCCGCCCTCAGCAGCTCCTCGGTCGTGGCGAGCGCGTGGGCGCACACCTCCAGGGCCCGGCGGTGCGCGGCGCTCGGCAGCGTGCCCACGAGCTGTCCGAGCAGCGTTTTGATGACGTCCGTGCTGGCCGCGGAACGGGTGTGCATGCGCTCACCGTGCAGCGACACGTCGGCCGCGAGCCGCAACGCCAGCGGATGGCCGCCCGCGAACGCGATCAGGGGAGCCTGCTCCCCCGGAGGCACACCGCGTGAGGTGAGAAGGGTGCCGGCGTCGTGCGGCGGCAGGTCGTGCAGCCGTACGACGCGCAGCAGGCCGTCCCAGCCCGGATCGGTCCGCCAGGCCAGGGCCGGGGGCCGCCGCCCCGCGATGACCACGACCGCGTCGCCCGGCAGTGCGGGCAGGTAACTCTCCCGCAGCCAGCGTTCGAGCCCCTGGCACCGCTCGAAGGTGTCGACGAGCAGAACCACCCGCTCGTCGGCTCCCACAGGGCCGGCCTCCGCCTCGAAGTCCTCCTCCCGGGCGGTCAGGTCGCGACCGTCGACCGTGATCACCCGGCGGCCCCGGGCCTGTGCCTCGTCGGCGAACCGGGAGAGCAGTGCGGACTTGCCCACACCCCCGGGCCCGTGCAGATACAGGACACCGAAGGTCCCGGGGACGCCGTCCAGCGCGGCCGCGAACTGTGCCCGCTCCTCGGAACGGCCGATGAACGACGCACCGCGTGCCGACCGGAGGCGCTCCGCGAGCGGACCCAGAGGAATGTGAGACATGAACCAAACGTAGGCGGTGTTGGCCCCGGTCAACGCCAGGGTCAGAGAGTCGCGCCCGTCACCGCCAGTAGTTCCTGACGGAGTCGGCCCGGGGTCACCGTAGCGGGCGGCTCCCATGCCCATCTGCAGACGATGCGGAGGCTGGCCCAAGGCTTCCAGCGGGCAGCCGTTCCGGCGAAGCCGGGACTGGAGCAGACCAGAAGCTGCGTTCACTTCGAGCCGGAGCAATCGCAGCATCATCCGCGCAGTGGAGCCGCCTCAGACCATCAATGCTGCGAGAGAGCTGTTATCAGGTCTGCCCTTCTGGGCAGAGTGCCGCAGCTGCGCCAAGGCGTCAACGCCCGTATCAACGAACGTCACCCGCGTCCCCAGCCGTCTGACCGCATGCGTCGTCGGCCCAAGCACTGGAAGCTCTGTGATCGGGCAGGCAGCGCAGCCTGCCCGGAAAAACGAACCTGAGCATGACTTTCGAATGTCTCTTGATGTTTCGACCGGAGCAGCGTAGAAAAGGTGCATCACCGACAGTGGCGCCGGTGCCGGTCGCAAGCGGCCACCGCCACGAGGAGGGATTTAGCCCGATGCGTTGTGGACTCCGCCAAGGGGCCTCACTGAGTGGCGCCGTTGATCTGCCTGTTCGCCTCGAAGGCTGCGGTGATGCCGGAAGGAGATGTGCCGGCCAGTGGATAGGCCAGCGCCCAGCACCGTGGTCGCCATTCTCGCAGCGGCCCTCCTGACCTCGCTCACCGACGTCCCCCGCTACACGCGTGCCTTCCGCGTTCAACGCCTCATCCAGGCCGCGACCATTTGCGTGTGAGCGGGCGATCCTTTGCCCCGCAGCCTCACAAGCTGGCAGGTCCCGGGTTCCCCACCCTTTGGTCAGGCCGGTGCAATGGCCTCACCTCGCACGACAACCTCAGAGACCGGGACGGCCTCTTGCACGTCACCCGGAGCGACGCCCGACGTACTCGTGTGATTGATCACCTGAAATGGGATGAACATATGCCTCCCCGTATCGCTGTGCTGGGCGCCGGCGCAAACGGTGCCTCGATCGGTGCAGACCTGACACGCGCCGGACACGACGTCACCCTCATCGAACAATGGCCCGAGCACGTGCGCGCCATGCAGTCCGACGGTGTCCGCATCGTGATGCCTGACCGAACGCTGCACGTCCCCGTCGTAGCGCGAGATCTTTGCGACGTCGCGACCCTCGCTGAACCTTTCGACGTCGTGTTGATTCTTATGAAGGCATACGACACCCGTTGGGCGGTCCACCTGATCGAGCCGTTGGTGGCGCACGACGGTGTGGTCGTGGGAGTGCAGAACGGCATGACGACGGACGCCATCGTCGAGGTCGTCGGCCCACACCGCACTCTCGGCTCCGTCATCGAGATTTCCTCGATGATGAACGAGCCCGGAATTGTCCAGCGGCACTCACCGCCGGACCGTTCATGGTTTGCCGTCGGTGAGATCGCTCCTGCCCCCCGGAGCCGCGTGGGAGAGATCGTCGAGTTGCTGAGCCACTCAGGTACGGCCACACCTGTCGGCGACATCCGTGCCACCAAGTGGATGAAGCTAATCAGCAACTGCACCACTCTTGCGATGACGGCAATGCTTGATCTTCCCGTCATGACGGCCGCGACCGACCCCGACGTCCGAGCGCTCATGCTTCGCTCTGGCCAGGAGGCCGCCGACGCCGGAGTGCTTCTCGGTTACCAGCCGCTTCCCATTTTCGGGCTCTCCGTGGATGACGTCAGCAAGCCTGATCGCCTCGTCGAACTGCTCTTGGACACCCTGGTCAGCGGCTTCGTGCTGCCCTCCACCACTACTACGGTCGCCCACGACTGGAGCAAGGGCCGGCGCAGCGAGGTCGCGGATATCAACGGTGCCGTCGTCGCTGCGCACGCCGAGCACGGCGGAGCGGCTCCCGTGAATGCTGCTCTGGTTCGGATGGCTCGTCGTATCGAGCGCGGCGAATCCACCCCGGGTCCCGAGCGCCTTGCCGAACTTCGGCATCTGATCGGCGCCTAGCCGCGCCAGAAGGACGGATGAATTCGATGTCGCAGATTCACCTGCATGCCCCCATCGCCAGCACTCGGTCGATCCGCGAGAGTTCCGCGATTGTTGACTGGTTCTCCGCACGCATTCCACAGCACCCCGGGTCCGAGATCCAGGTCGTCGACACCGCAGCCGACCTCATGCTCACTGAGAGCACCCGGGGCGACGCCACGCTCCCCCGCTGCCGTCGGGCGACCGCGCCCTCGGCCGCACGTCCGAACACGGGAGGCTGAGCATGTCTGCAAGGAGCACACGCCTCCTGCGTGGAGCCACGGTCCTGACCTGCGACCCACAGATTCCAAGTTTGCAGCGCGGCGACATCCTCATCGACGCCGGCCGGATCTCGGCCGTCGGAACCGACTTGGTGGCGCCGCCGGGGTCCGAGGTCGTGGACCTGGTGGGATCAATCGTGATCCCCGGGCTGATCGATGCACATCAGCACCTGTGGGAGCATACGTACCTATTGTGTCACCCTGAGCTCGGCCTCGGCGCGTATTTCAAAGAGTTTGTCGCTGACGCCGCCGCGGCGGTCACTCCGGACGGCCTGTATGACACCGTCCGCGCCGCATTGCGCAGTGCTGTCACGTCGGGCACGACGACCACCTTCGACTGGTGCCATGTGACCAATACGCCGGAGCACGCCCAAGCCGCCGTGGCCGCCGCGCTCAGTTCGCCGTCTCGATACGTCTTCGGCTACGGCCCGCCGGTAGCGCTCGGTTACTACAACAGCGCACGTCATCATCCAAACGACATGGAGAAGCTTGCCGCTGAACACGGCTCGACCACGCACGAACGAGTCAGCGTCGCCGCCGCCCTGCGCGGCCCCGATCTCTCTCCGCCTGAAGTCGTCCGTGCCGACATCGAGCGTGCTCGCCAGGCGGGCATCCCGATCAGCATGCACGTCTCAACGCACGTCTCAGGACCAGGGGGCGTCACCTCCCTGCACGAGCAGGGCCTCCTCGGACCGGATCTGCAGTTCGTACACCTCACCGACGCCAGCACCGACGAGCTCCGCCTCGTCAGTAATTCTGGAGGCCGCATCGTCGTTCCGCCGATCGCTGAACTTGCCATGGGAACCGGCGTCCCTCCACTGCGACGCGTCACCGACGCCGGGTCCCGCGCCGCGCTCGCCGTGGACACCGTGCTCGGGAGCCCGCTCGACATGTTCAACCAGATGCGCGCTGCGGCAATTCTGCTGAGAGCCGCCGAATGGGACGGGTCGTGCCCGCCAGTGGGAAGCCGACTTGAGGACATCCTCGCTGCCGCAACCATCGAAGGTGCCCGTGCTTGCTGGCTCGACGACGTAACCGGTTCACTCACACCAGGGAAGTGGGCCGACCTGGTAATCCTTGAGCCCGGCCGACCGGTCGCCACTATAGAAGAGGCTCTCGCACACGTTGTGTGGAATGGATCGGCCGATCGCATCAGCACTGTCCTTGTGGGCGGCGTCACCGCCTGAGCCACCCGGCGCGGGAGAGAAACTTACAAAGGGGAAAAGGATGCCTTCCGGCCCGTAGTCCGCATTCATCGGGTAGGAACACCTTCTGGAGTCTCACTCACGACCGCCGATGCCGGCTGAGGCAAGGTGCGGGTCCGGCGCCCGACCTGATGTTCATGCTTCCAGGGGCACCAGAGAGTGTCTACCGCATGGGCGACGGCTCTGTGGTGATGAGGGTCAGCCTGGACGGCGTCCGACCGGGCGGGCACACGGATTCTGCAAGCACATGATGCCGAGCACGTTGCTATGGTGCAGACACGGGGGAGCGAGTAGCTTGGAAGTCGCTACATGCATCCACTATGCATATTCCTGAAAGCTACCCGTCGAAATATCGAGGAAGTCCGCAAGGTTTCCTCTTGGATCCTCGAGAGCCGATCCTTTGCTCGGGTGTTTACCCCTACGGGATCGCCGACGTGATCGGGATGGGGCGCTGCCACTCCTGATGCGTCACCCAGTGGAAAATAGAATAAAGCAACATCCCGTGGCGTCGATTTATTGAAGCCCTAAGTCCGCTGGATTTAATAGGAGTGAAATGCCAACCTTGCCAGGGTTCCGAAGTGCTTCTACAAACCTGGGTGATGTGCGTATTCACCATGTCAGCGGCGGAGAAGGTGAACCTGTCGTAATCGTTCATGGTGGCTGGGACAGTTCGTGGGCATGGCGGCACGTGGCCCCTGCTCTGGCTGAGAGTAACCGGATCATCCTGCCCTCGATCCGTGGGCTGGCAAACTCGTCTAAACCCGAGGGCGGGTACGACGCCAGGACACTGGGTGCAGACCTGTATCGGATGCTGCGCGAGCTGGGTATCTCGCGTTGCGCTGCGGTAATTGGACACGACTGGGGCGCCCTTGCGGCTTACAGCCTTGCGGCGCAGCATCCTGAGATGGTCGATCGCCTTGCGATCTTTGAGATGGCGATGCCAGGGACGGGGGTCATGGAGCGCGCCATGACGCCGCAACCCCATGGGGACTTCCTTTGGCACATGGGCTTCAACTCTGTGCCCGACATGCCGGAACTACTGATTCGGCCCCATCTGCGTGAGTACATGCATTGGTTCTTCACGCACTTTGCCCACGTGCCGGACGCCGTTGATAGGGAGGCACTCGATCACTACGTCGACCTGTACCAGCAGGTTGGCGCACTGCGCGCCATCCTGGCGATTTACCAGAACTTCTGGGTGCATGCGGAGCAGGTAACACAGATGTCTGCCACTCCGCTCGAAATGCCGGTTCTCGCATACGGCGGCGACACGTGCTTCGGACCCCTTACGCGAGAAGCGATGAGCCAGTTGGCGCGGAATGTGCATGGCGGCGTGATCCCCGACTGCGGTCACTGGGTCGCAGAGGAAAACGCCCCCTTCGTAGTCGATGCCCTCCGCTACTTTTTGTTGCACGACATGGCCAACCCGGATCTGGGTAAGGGAGGGCAAGACAGCGTGATCGCCGCGGCGCGCTTGTAAGCAGGACGCTGCGTGGCCCAACAGCATGGCGTACATCTCGGCGGTGCTCGCTTTAGGAGAGTTTGAACGCCGCCGGTTGGTTATGCCACGGGCCTGCGGGACGGCTCGTGCCCGAGGATCGGTTAATGCCGCAACCGCATGGATACCTCAGGCAATTTTCGAACTTGGGCCTGCCTGCACCGCAACTGTTCGGGCGAAGCACTCCGCGCCGACTTCGCCCTGACCCGAGCCGGCGCGACGCATGCGCACTCCTCAGGACCGCTCCGCGTCACTAGGGCCGCCCGGTGACGCGGATCCAGCCCGCGCTGACACGCCCGGACTGGAGGTGAGAAACGGAAACCAAGGCCGACGGCTCCGTGAAATTCTCCTTGGCGAGTGGGGCCACGAGTCGCTTGCTCAGACCGCGTCAGCCAGCCGGACTGGCTCCGTCATGCGTTGGGCCATGAGCAGACCCAGAATGGGGGACATACAGAGAGGCAGTGCAAGGGTCTGGCTGCCTGTCGCGCCATACCGCGGCAGCCAGCCTGGATGTAACCCGGAAGGCGGACGCCATGGGCTGGAATCTCTCCCGGTCGGCTGTGCAACTCGAAGCGCTGCAGGCACGTCGAGACAAGATCATGGCAGCGACGCTTCGTTGGCTGCAAACGCGTCTTCAGGTCAGTACGAGCACCATTTACCTGCTGACCCGAGACGGGCGGAACCTGGCCGCCGCCGTGTCGATCGACAGCCCTCTCGGTTTCACCGTATTTGCGGGCATGTCCGTGGATGATGTTTGGCATTCCTCGGCGCGCGCATACCGCACTGACGAGCTCGTCGTGCTTGGCGATGCGGATATCCAGAAGCTACTCCGTGCGGAACCGGCAATGGTCTTGCATGCGCCGTTTCCCATGACCGCTGTTTCGGTGCCGTTGCGGACGTCAGATCACCGCTTCGGTGCCGTAACGCTGCGCTGGATCCCGCCTCGCTCAATCAGCGCGGAGGAACTGCGCCACGTGACCGCGGCTGCGGACGACCTGGCGCGCGCCCTGGAGGTGCTCGGCGAACAGGGTGCCTCGACAGAGGCTCCTCGCGTACCGGTTTTCGTGCCGGCGTATGACGCGGGCTCTGAGCCTGTAGCGGTGCAGGCCGACGAGCTGACTTGGAATGAGCACACATCAGGCTCCGCAACGGCGGGCAGCACGTTCCTGTACCAGCTCCTCGAGCTCGCCTCTGAACTGACCGGCGCTGCCCGTCTGCGGGATGTGGTCGCTGCAGCGTGGGCGCAGGTTGCCTATCCCTTCGGCGGGCGGGCGATGATGCTCTGTCTGACCGAGAACGAGAAGCTGCGCACCGTTGGGTCCGCTGGCTTCTCCGAAGAAGCAGTACGCGGCGTGAACGGGCTCTCGTTGTCCTGGAGCACGCCAGAGACCGACACCGTCACGAAGGTCGAGCCGATGTTCTTCGAGACGGCACAGGAGCTGCAAGCTGCCTATCCCGGCCTTGAGCGGGATGAAGCGGGGGAGACCTGGGCCTTTCTGCCGCTGATCACCAATGGGCGGGCCGTGGGATGCTGCTCTCTATGCTTCGACCGGCCTCGCCGTCTGAGCTTCGGGGAACGTGCCCTTCTCATGATCATGATGGGGCAGGTGGGCCAGTCACTCGAACGGGCCCGCGCGTACGAGGTCGAGCACACTCTGTCCAAAGGGCTGCAACAGGCACTCCTGCCACGCCACCTGCCGCACCTCGCCGAGGTCGAGATCACAGCCCGCTATCTACCGGCGACCACAGGCGCGGACGTCGGGGGTGACTGGTACGACGTGGTTGTGCTGCCCGGCAGGGCCGTCGGATTCGTGATCGGAGACGTCGAGGGGCACAGCCTCGAAGCAGCGGGGACCATGGGCCAGATCCGTACCGCGGTGCGATCCTACGCAGCTGAGGGACACGACCCTGCCACCGTATTGAGTCGCAGCAATCACCTGATGATTGAGTTGGATACAGACCGGTTCGCCACGTGTTGTTGCTTGTGGCTGGATTTGGCCAGGGGAACCGCCCTCCTCGCTAGTGCCGGCCACCATCCACCTGCCATCACCGGGCCGGGCGGCCTGATCGCGCTACCGAAGCTGTCTGTGGGGCTGCCACTGGGGATTGAACCGGGCACGCTTTACGCTCAAACGGAGATCGAGCTGCCGCCGGGCGGCATCTGTGCGCTCTACACCGACGGCCTGCTCGATGTTCGGCAGGCCGGGCCTGACAGAGCCGCGGAGCGTTTGCGCCGCCAGTTGTCCGAAGTCCGCGAGTGCAACCTGGAGGTCGTGGCCGACCGGATCATCGGCGACTCCGGGCCCGAGGCGTTTCGGGAGGATGATGCCGCGCTGCTACTCCTTCGCTACGAAGGGGTCCGGCAGGCCGCTCACCGGCGGGTGGCCCGCATCTCAGTGCAACGACATGACCTGCAGGGCGTGGGACACATGCGTCATCTCCTGCGCGACCTGCTGCGCGAGTGGGAGCTCAGTACCCTCCTCGACGAGCTTGAGCTCCTCGCGTCGGAGGTGGTGACCAATGCTCTGATCCACGCGCACAGCGAGGTGGATGTGCGGCTTCGCGAATACCCCGACCGGCTCCGAGTAGAGGTACGTGACAGCGATCCGCACCCGCCTGTCCCCGTCACGTTCGTAGGTACCGACCAACCGGGCAACGAGGAAGCGGAATCTGGACGAGGGCTACTCATCGTCGACGCAGTGGCCTCCGCCTGGGGCAGCTCCCCGGCTGGCCGTGGAAAGACAACCTGGTTCGAACTCGGCATTTCTGCGGAATGAGGCGGGATGTGACCGCTGATAAGCCCCTCCTCACCAGCTGACACCGGTAACGTCGGCGCCAGAGCAGGGTGCCCGAAGGCGCGGGGAAGGCATGCGGAGATCCTTTGCAACTCACCGGATGTGGGTAACGGCCTTGCGGACCAGGCCACTGGCGGCGAAGTAGTCGCCGCGTTCCTCAGGGGCAATACTGCCATGGTGCTTGTCGTGGCTGATGGCCGGTTCAAGGGCTGTGTGCCGACGGTTTGCGCGGGCCTGGTGTGGTCACTGTCGGCGCCAGGTCAACCAGTGCAGAATGTGCTTGAGGGGTACTGGTCGGCGGTTGGTGAGGCCAGTGCTCAGACGTCTGATCTTGGTGAGGTTGAGATCGATGACGTCTGAGAGGATTGGTGTCTGCTTTCCTGGCATCCAGCTCGCGCGCTCGCAGGACGGTCAGGAGCGCCGACCCGGCGGTCGGTGACCCCCGGCGCCCCTGGCCTGAGCCGGACCGGCCGCGGTGGCAACCGGCCGGGGTTGCTGGTGCCCTTTGTGGGCAACCCACCACCGTTTATCGCCCACCCCCGTCGGCCTCGGCTGCCAACTCAGCTATGTAATGGTTGACTTCCGCTTCCGGCGCCTCGGCGCGCGCCCTCGCGCACGATCTGGTCGATCAGGGAGCCGGACTGAGTGCAGGCGTCGTCGATGACTTCTCTGAGCACGGGCCTGCTTTCCCGATCCGCGCTGCGAACGAGGGCCTGCTCGGTGACCGTCACGGGACCATCCGGGAAGACACGACCTCCGCGTGCCCTCCCGGAACCGATCCACAAAAGCTGAGCGTTGTACGTGGGGCGGACTCGGGCAGGTCCATCGGGTAGGCGCCGTCGAAGCACGCACGGCACAGGTCTGTCTCCGCAATCTTTGTCGCCTCGGTCATGCCGTCGATAGAGATGTACGCCAAAGAGTCAGCCCCCAGTGACCTGCCGATCTCGTCGACTGTCAGCGCGTTGGCGATGAGTTCTTCGCGGGATGCGAAGTCGATCCCGAAGAAGCAGGGCCACTTGATCGGTGGGGAGGAAATACGGATGTGCACCTCTGCGGCTCCGGCGTCACGCAACATGCGTACCAGTGCACGCTGAGTGTTGCCTCGTACGATGGAGTCGTCGACGACGACCAAGCGCTTGCCGCGGACCACTTCCTTCAGAGGGTTGAGTTTCAAACGAATTCCCAGCTGGCGGAGGGTGTCTGAAGGCTGAATAAACGTCCGTCCCACGTAGGCGTTCTTCACTAGCCCAGAGCCGTAGGGAATGCCGCTCGCCTCGGCGTAGCCGATGGCGGCAGGCGTGCCGGATTCCGGAGTCGCGATGACGAGGTCGGCCACAGCGGGCGCTTCGACCGCGAGCCTGCGGCCCATCTCCACGCGGGACAGGTGGACGTTGCGGCCGGCAATGCTGGTGTCCGGGCGGGCTAGGTAGACGTACTCGAAGACGCAGCCCTTCGGTTGCGCCCGTGCGAAGCGGGTGGAACGCAGACCGTGCTCGTCAATGGCGACCATTTCTCCGGGCTCGATGTCCCGGATGTACGTAGCCCCGCAGATGTCAAGAGCGGAGGTCTCACTCGCAACGACCCAGCCGCGATCGAGGCGGCCAAGAACCAGCGGGCGTATCCCATGCGCATCACGAGCTGCGTAGAGGGTGGTCTCATCCATGAAGACGAAGGTGAAGGAGCCCTTGGCTTGGGGCATCACAACACGAGCCGCCTGCTCCACTGCGTCTTCCGGTTCGTGCAGGTGAGTCTCGGCGGCGAGCAGGGCGGTCAGGAGAGCGGTGTCATTGGTGGAGGCGATCTGGGAGGTGGTGCCCACCTGTGGGATGGTCCGCTCGCGGACCTTTTCGGCGAGTTCCGTGGTGTTGATGAGGTTGCCGTTGTGGCACAGAGCTAGGGAACCGTAAGCACTTGGCTGGAAGACGGGCTGGGCGTTTTCCCAGACGGATGCGCCTGTCGTGGAGTACCGGACATGTCCGATGGCGACGTGACCGCGGAGCGCGCCGAGGGCAATTTCATCGAAGACCTGCGACACCAGCCCCATGTCCTTGACAACCAGAATCTGCGAGCCGTTGCTCACCGCTATGCCTGCTGATTCCTGGCCGCGGTGCTGCAGCGCATACAGCCCGTAGTAGGTGAGCTTGGCCACCTCCTTGCCAGGGGCCCAGACGCCGAAGACACCACAGGCGTCTTTGGGGCTCTTCTCCTCACCCAAAAGGTCGTGGTTGAGCAGTCCGTCACCGCGTGGCACGCCCATACGGATTGTGTTCCTTTCAGGTGCTGCGGCGGGCCGATGGACCCGTGCTGGTCGCGCCGGCAAGATGTGTGTTTCGGTGTCAGCTGCGGTGTCTAGGGTGTCTTGGTGTCCCTCGCGGAGAGGAACTCGCCAGCATCTCGGATCGACAGTTCTCCGCCGGGAGGCAGTGCGGGCGCGGGGGTTACCCGCGCTCCGCACCACGTCGAGCCAGGGGTTAGAGCTCGACGACTAGTCGGCCGACGGGTCTTGCTGTCGGCCTTGCTGTCGGCCTGGGGCCGAAGGGGGTGGTAGGTAGAACTGCCAGCCGCTGGCAACCTCAGCCCAAGCCTGCTCCATCAGCGCCAGTAGCGCCTTGCGAGTAGTGGCTCATGAGATTCAGTGGATACTTCCCGTGTCCACCTCGTGATGGGGCTCGCCGCGAATACAGGACTCGAGGTAGTCCCAATCGCGGGCGAAACGGTAGGCGTGCTGGCGGGGTGGCTGCGGTGCTTGTGGCTCAAGGAAACGAACTCTCGCACCTGAACTATTCTCGAATTTGTGTATCGTCCCCACGCCGGTCCACACCACATCACCGGGGCCAAGAACGTACTCCGCCTCGTCAACGTGGATGGTGGTCTCGCCTTCGAGTACGAAGTAAAGCTCCTCGAATGGATGGTCATGGGGCTGAAGTACAGCGCTGTCATGGAATTCGACCAACAGCAGGGTATGGGTCTCTGCGTCAAGACGCTCATTCACGAGCACCTTTACGGCGATCCCTGTGTAGGCGTACACGGCGGTCGACATGCTTGCCGACGCTTCGTTCGCATCGGCTCGGACACCCTTCTGTAGCTTCTCGGTGTCGTTCTGATCGGGCGTCCACTGGAAGAAGTTCCTATTGCGTGGATCGCGGACGTCGAGATGCCCGGTCTCAGCGGCATCGGGCCGTTTGCCCAGAAAGTAGGTGTCCGCTGTTGTCTGCGAGGCGCGGGGGAGCGGCGAGTCCGTCTCGAACCATCGTGCCTCATCCACGGTCCGCCATGAGTGCTCACGGCCAAGGGGAATGACGCCGGTGGAACCGGGTGCGAGCTGAATGGCGCGACCGTCTAGGATAAGGATCGGGTTGCCCTCAAGAACGAAGAAGCTCTCTTCGTATGAGTGAATATGGGGATCGATCGCGCCACCTGCCGCGAGATGGTTGCAGAGCACGCGCATGTGGACTGCCCCTGCTGAGCCGTCCACGAGGATTTGTGAGGTGAATCCCCGGCTATGGTCGGCGTACTCATGGAGCGTGGCGTTCAATGCGGAATTTATTTTCGCCTTGTGGTGCATCTCTACCCTAGCTCTCTCGAGTGCACAGATTCAGCTCTGGTGACGGCTAGAAAACTGTGGCGTTTTCGTCAGGAGGCCCCGTTACGGCGGCTTGGGACAAGATTCGGATTTGTCGACCGCCGTACCAGGTCAGGCGTCCGGCACATGAACGTAGCCGGCGTCGTCCAGACTGTTGGCCCCGCTGTATGTCCACACCATGACGACATCTTCAGTGTCGTGCGTATTCCAGAAGCCATGAGGCACGTCTGGCGGGACGAGTGCGACATCTCCGGCTTTCATCGCCACCCAGTCGTCGCCGATGCGGTAGACCCCCTGACCCTGCAACATGAAAATTGTTTCCTCCGCGTGCGGGTGGCGATGGGTCTCGTGTCGAGAACCGGGCGGCATCACGCTGTGGCCGAAGACGCTGTGTGTGCTGCCCAGATGGTCCTTCGTTGCGAGGAACCTGACGGTCATCTGGACCCAGCCGGTGTCGGCGCCGTTAGCTGAGTCGACATCGGTTGCGGTCAACGAGGTCTTCTGAGGGTGTTCCTGCACGACGTAGTCGGATTCGGGACGGTTGGGCATGTGTTTCTCCATGCGGGTTGGTCGTTGAAGAGTTCGGATTCAGGCGGTGACACCGGCCACGAGACCGTGGTGATGCGCTTGGCCGAACCATGCGACACAAGAGGCTTAAAGGGCCTCGTCGATAGTCATGACAGGCTCGGCTGGCTCAAGGACAACCATGGCGGGTCACTTACCGGAGTGAGTGAACGGTGGCAAGATCGGGTCTGTAGGTGCGGGCGCCTCGATCCTCGCGGCGGCGAGGATACCCGCAAGCGGGCTACCTTGCCGCGGGGACGTTCCCTCCCAATCTGCGGCTCTGTCGTGTGCTCGTATCAGGTCCCCGTTGATGGAAGCGGCGTTCGCGCCGGCGCTGAGAACAGCGATACGTGATCGCATACGTTCGTCCTTCTGCGAGGCGAACTGCTAAGCGAGTACGTCAGGAGTGATCCCGGCGGCGCGGAAGAGGCGGTCGCGGGACTCTTCGGCGATGCGCCGGGCGCGTCCGAGGTCGTAGCTGACGACTTCGCGTTGCCATTTGACCGGTCGGCCCGCTACGAAGACACATTCGATGTTGCGGCTGTCGGCGCCCTGCACGACGGTTCCGACAGCGTTGTTGAGAGGAAAAACGTTGACGTCGTCGGTCCGTATCCCGATGATGTCGGCCGCCTTGCCGGGGGTCAGGGACCCCGTCGAGGCTTCCAGGCCGTTGGCTCGGGCCCCGCCGATCGTCGCGAACTCGAGCACTTGACGATCCGTGAGCAGCGCAGGAGCCTCAGGATCACCCGCGGTCCGTCGGGTGAACACGTTCATGCGCTGGATCGTCAGCAGGGCTCGCATCTGCGAGAACATGTCGGGCGCGAGACACACCTCGACGTCAACACTCAGCGAGGCAGACAGCCCCAGGTCGAGACAGGTCTGGATCGGAGAAACGCCGCTTTCGATGCCCACCTGCGCGTCGGAGGTGGGGCACAGCGAGACTTGGGCGCCACTGTCGACGATCGCACGCCAGGCGTCATCGTTGAGATCGGTGCAATGGATGAGCGCAATGTCCGGTCCGAGGAGACCGGCGGTGTGGAGCGAGCAGATCTCGCGCGCCGCGTGGGCACCGAACACTCCGTCGACGCTCACGGCGATGCCCATCTCGCGGGCCAGGCGGACGTTGCCCTCCGACATCGCCAGGATGTCCGGAATGATCGGCTTCACCTTGGGCAACAGTCCCATTCTCAGGGTGATCAGCCCAGAGGTGGGAAGTCGATCAGCCAAGCGCACGAGGTCGTCGGGCCACTGTTTGTCCCACATCCCGTTGAAGGGGGCTGCGGACGCGTGCACAGCCCGGATGCCGGTGTCGGCGAGTGCGTCGATCGCAGCGTCGCTGTGCTCTGCGGTGCGAGCGTTGTGGGAGAAGTCAAGCATGGTGGTGATCCCAGCATCGAGAGCTCCGAGTGCGGACACCATGTTGCCGGCGTACATGTCTTCGGGCTGGTAGTGGTGGGCCAACCTCGCGTGCATACGAGTGAGGTAACCGTCCTGGTCGACGTCAGGCAGGAAACGCCGTAGCTGGTTCTGCCATGCGTGCCGGTGGGTGTCCTGGAAGCCCGGTAGCAGGATGAGCCGCGAGCAGTCGAGCACGATCGCATCATGCGCCCGGGGATCGTTCGACAACCCGGTCCCGACGGCCGCGATGTGACCGTCCCGGATGAGGACATCACCGCGTTCGAGGTCACCGATCGAAGGGTCCATGGACAAGACGACCGCGCCTTCCAGCAGGACGGGGCGGGTGTTGTCATGCGCTGCCAAGGCGTGCTGGTCGCGCGAGAGTGCGTCGCCCGCGGCGTCGCGGGAGAGGATTGGCGTCATGGAGTGTCACCCATCTCTGATCGACGGACCCTGATGGGCCGTTCAACGGTCCGGCGGTTCCTCTGCACGATCTTCCTCACAGCGGGAATACCCACACCCGCGCAGATGATTGCAGCCTGGACCATGTATTGCGTTGCCGGCGGCGCCCCGCTGGCGGTGATCACGGTGGTGAGCTGGGTCAGGAAGACCGCCGCGGTGACGGTGGCCGCCGTGCTGGCCTTTCCGCCGGCCAGAGCGGCTCCTCCCAGCACGACTGCCGCCACTGAGGCGAAGAGATAGCTCGTTCCGCTATCGATGCCCGGCGTGCGGACATAGCCTGCGAGCAGAAGTCCGCCGGTCGCATACAGAAGCCCCGCAATGGCGTACGCGGAGATGGTATAGGTCACCGGTCGTAGACCGGCGAACTCGGCTGCGCGCGGATTGGTGCCGGACAGCTCGAACCGTCGCCCGAAGAGTGTCTTCTTCATCATGATCGCGACGAGCAGGCACAGGAGGAGAGTGATCCAGCCGGGTGCAGGGACGTCGAGCAACCGGCTCTTGGCAAAGTCGGCCAGTTGCGGCGGGACGTCGACGGTTGAGACACCGCCGGTCACGGCCTGGGTCACGGCGAGCAGCAGTGCGTTCATACCTAGGGTGGCGATCAAGGGCGGAATTTTCAAGAAGGCGACGGCCAGCCCATTGACGATACCCGCCGCCAGTAGGAGCCCGAGGGTCTGCACTATGGCCATGGTGAGCCGATCAGTTGAACCGGCACCGAAGTGCGCGGCGGCGACGGCAGCCAGAGAAACCGCTCCGGCGACCGACAGATCGAAGCCACGCTGCTGGATGACGAGCATCTGCCCGAGTGAAACGAGCACGAGTATTGAACTGAAGACGATCAGCGGCGGCAAGGACCCTGAATGCAGGCTGGTAGGTGCGACAGCTGGGCTGATGACGGCGAACAGGACGACTGTCGCGGCGACGATGGTCAGGCCGGGACGGCCTGCCAGCTTGCTGAGCCGGAGGGAGTCGGTGACACGCGGTGGTGTTCGCGTCCCGTCGGGGTCGACATGCTGCATCATGCGTTCTCCTTACCGAGCCGGGCCCTCGAGTACAGCGCTGCGGAGGCAAGTACGAGCAGGCCGGGAGCCGCGATCTGCCAGGCCACGGACAGTCCGAAGAAGGTCGTGGCGTTCATGACCAGGATGAGCAGAGCGGCTCCGACGATGGCCCCGAGGAAGCTGCCACGTCCTCCGAGGAGGCTCGCCCCGCCCAGCACGACAGCCGTGATGCTGGTCAGAGTGAAGGTGGTGCCGGAGTTGGCGTCGCCTACTGCGTTCTGCGCCGACAGCAGGACACCCGCCGCTGCGGCGGCAAGCGAGCAGAGCACGTAGGCACCCAGCTGCGTCGCCGTGGCCCGTCCGGCCAGTCGCAGGCTGGCCGTCTCGTCGGATCCCACGGCTCGCAACTTCATGCCCCACCGCGTGCGGCGCAACGCGTACTCGGCGCCGAGCGCGAGGAGGGCGACGGCCAGGAAGGTCCCAGGTACGAAACCAACGCCCAGGCTGAGGGCTCCGCTGATGCTTTCGCTGAAGGTTCCTCCCGCTGAAGGACGCCAGACCAGCGAGATGCCCTGGATACCGATGTAGGTGATCAGGGTGGCGACGATCGGAGTGATCCCGGCGTAGCGGATCAGGACGCCGTTGACCAGTCCCACGGTGACTCCCACGGCGGCGACGGCGAGGAGACCGAGTGCGATCTCGGTGACGGACGCCTGGGCCGGTATGAGATAGCTCGACACCACCGTAACGAGGCCCATCAGGGGACCGACCGACAAGTCAACTCCCCGCACCATCAGGACTGCAGCTTGGCCGACCGCGACGAGAGAGAGAACCGCGACCTGGGCGAGAAGCGGGCTGAGGTTGCGCTCGCTGAGGAAGAACTCACTGGAGGCGCTGGTCCCGAGCACCAGGAGCATGCCGATGACCAGCAGCAGGGCGCTGGGGAGATAGTCGCCGGACAGGAAACGGCGAAGGTGACCATATCGGGCGAGCTCTTGGTGCTCGCCGCGGTGCGGTGACGCGGCGAGAGCCGTGCCGACGATGCTCTCCTCGGTGAGGTTGTCACCGGCAAGTGTGCTGACCAAGCGACCGGAGGAGAACACCGCTACCCGGTCGCAGAGCTCGGCCAGCTCGGCCGCGTCGCTCGAGGTCACGATGACATTGGTGCCGGCGTCCGCGGCCCTGCGCAATGCCGTGTAGATCTGTGCGCGGGTTCCGATGTCCACTCCAGCGGTGGGCTCGTCTGCGAGCAGCACCTTCGGATCGGCTGACATGGCTCGCGACACCAGCACTTTCTGCTGGTTGCCTCCCGAGAGAACCTGTACGGGAGTTTCCATGCTCGGCGCCTTGACCTGGAAGTCACGGGTGATCTCGCGAATGTGGTCACGCTCGGCTCGTCTGTTCAGCAACCCCCAGCGGGATACCTTCCGCAGGGTCAGCACGGAGGCGTTCTCGCGGATGGAGAGGGGGCCGAAGAGCCCTTCGGTGTGGCGATCCGCTGGAATGTGCGCGATCCCCGACCGGCCAGCTGCACTGCTGCTGCCGATGCGCAGCGCTGCCCCGTCCCGCTTGACGGTTCCGTCGCTGCGATCGATTCCTGCGACAGCCCGCACGACGTGCCGTTGCCCGTTGCCCTCGATCCCGGCGAGGCCGAAGATCTCCCCCGGCAATACCTCGAACTCCACGTTGGTGACGATGGCGTCGTCGAGCTGGACTGTCAGCGTTTGTCCCGTCGCTCCAGCCCTGCGTTTCGGGGGGAATTGAGCGTCGAGAGGTCTTCCTACGACCAGCTCGATCAACTTTTCTTCGGACACCTCGGAGGTATCGAAGGTGCCCTGGATGCGGCCGTCCCGCAGAACCGTGATCCGCTGCGATATTCGGCGTACGTCGGGCAGTCTGTGTGAGATGTAGACGACACAGCAGCCGTTGTCCCGTAGTTCCTCGATCAGTGCGAACAGGGTCTCGATCTCGCTGGCCGAAAAAGGCTCGGTCGGCTCGTCCAGGATCAGAACCTTCGGGTTCGATGCGACGGCACGGGCCAGCTCGACGAGATGCCGGCCGGCCGGACTGAGCTGGTCGATGCGAGCGTCGGGCGAGATGTCGGCACCGACCCGCGCGAGGCGCTCACGGGCCCAGAAGCGTATCTGCGGCCCTCGTGGGCGGTCACCAGGAGGCGCTCCGAGCACCAGATTCTCCATGACCGTGAGGTCGGGAAGAACGGCCGGGTGCTGATAGACCACGGCCACACCCAACCTCTGGGCAAGTACGGGATCCGCGGTGGTGAGAGGTTCGCCATCAATGCGGACTTCTCCCGCGTCCAGTTGTACGGAGCCGGCCGCGACACCGATGAGTGTCGACTTGCCCGCGCCGTTCTCCCCGACCAGCGCGTGGATTTCACCGGGGTAGGCGGCAAACGACACCGCATCCAGAGCGATTACGCCCGGATATTGCTTAGTGACTGTTTCGACGTGTAGCGCGGTTGCCGACTTGACCGATGGTCGTTCGAGGGCGGTGGACGACATATGGCCTTCTTGGGTTTCGAATGTGGAGGTCATGGCGAGGGCTCAGAAAGCTCAGCCACATTTCGGAGTCAGTTTGCCGCCCTTCAGTGAGTTCTCAAGGTAGTCGACCTTGAGGATGGACGGCTCCGAGTTCGTCGTTCCCTGATAGGAGGCAATAGCCTTGCGCAGAGCGATCTGGCCGACGAAGTTTCCGCTGCTGGTTGCCGCGAGTTCGAGTTTCGGATTCGACGGCTTGTGCGTGAGGTACAGGCAACCGCCGGTCAGCCTGAGGTCCGTTGCGGACCGCGGCCCATCCTCGACGGTGATCGGTACAAGTTCTCGGTCTGCGTCGGAGAACGCTTGGATGATGCCTGGCACGTTCTGAACCGACTCTGTGACGATTCCGTCGATCTTCGGGAACCGGGTCAGAAGGGTGGCGACGGCTTGCTGGGTGCTGGCGGGGTCCCAGTTCGTGATGGCCGGCGACTTGTTCAAGATCTTCATGCCGGGGTGGTCCGTGAAGGCTTCCTTCACGCCTTTCACCGTGAGCGGTGTGAGCGGGTTCCCTGCAGGGCCACCGATCAGTAGAACGTTGCCTTTGCCGTCCAGCGCTTCGACCAGGAATTCGCCGTAGAGCAGCCCGTCATTGGCCCGATCAATTTGAATGTTGTCGATCATGTCTCGGCCCACCTGGGCTCCGACGGCAGGCGCCCCCCAGGTCACCACCGCGACCCCTGACTCCATGGCCTTGCGCATCGCGGACCCGACCGGGCCTGCGTCGGGAACCACGGTGATGACGTTGGCACCCTGGGCCACGAGCGTGTTGATGTCCGAGACAGCCTTGCTTGGATCGCCGTTGGCAGCTGTGCGGATGACCTTCGTGGTGTTCGGACACTTCCGGGCTTGTTCCTCGACCAGCTCGTAGGAGAGCGTGGACCACGAGTTCTGTCCCAGGCCGTCGGCGATACCGATGATCATTGGCTTTGTGCCGCAGACCGACGACGGGTCGGACAGCACGTTGTCCATGGAGCCTTGCTGCTGGACCGAAACTTTGCCCCCAGCGGTCGAGGCGGCCGTGTCACGTCCGCCTGCGGCGGTAGGGGAACACGCGGACAACGCCGCGCTGATCGAGAGCAGGGTGAGTAGGACCTGCGCTCTTCGAAGACGGGGGGCGGGGACGGTCATCATTGGTCGTCGCCTTTCACGGTGGCCGGCAGGGGGCTTTGCTCGAGGTACGCGCTGTCAGCCGGGCTGGTGTGAACCGGTCATGATCTCGGCGAGGTCCTCAGGGGCGAGGAAGGAGGGCGGCGGAGGCGGCCCCCAGTTGAACAGCCCGCGAGCGCCCTCAAGAGTCTCGGGCGACCAGATCTGGTCGTCGAGGATGCAGTCCATGTCGGAGTAGTACTCGGAGAAATTGCCGGCCGGGTCCTTGAGGTACCAGAAGAAGTTCGATCCGGCGTGATGACGGCCGAGTCCCCAGACATGCCGTTCGGGATGGTTCTCCAGCATGGCGGTGGCGCCGCGGCCCACTTCGTCGACGTCGTCGACCTGCCAGGAGCTGTGGTGCAGGAAGGTGACGGGCGCGTTGAGGACCAGCACGTTGTGATGGTCGGTCGAGCAGCGCAGGAACGCCCCGTGGCCCTTGATCCGATCGCTGACCTTGAACCCGATCAGGTCCGTGAAGAACCGGATCGTCGTCTCGAAGTCGGTCGAGCCGAGCACGACGTGGCCGAGCTTGCGCGGGCGCACGGTGTGTTCACGCAGGACGCCGGGGGCGCGGCCGGTACCGCGGTCGATCCGGCCGGGCCCGTTGTACGGGGTGGCCGGGCCCGGCTGTTGCAGGATCGGTTCGGCGACGCGCACCGTGACCCGGGTGCCGGTGACGGGCTCGACGGTCGTCAAACCCGTGCCGTCCTGTTCCAGGAGTGCCCCGGCGTTGCGCAGGCGGTGTGCCGCGGCGCCGATGTCGTCGGGGTGCGCGGCGCCGATGCCCAGTTCGACCAGTCGTCGTACTGGTGCGTGCACCAGGCGTAGTTGTCGGCCGCCGTCGGAGCTGGACAGCCAGCCGTCGGGGTGCGGCCGGAGCCCGAAGTCGGTGTAGTAGGCGATCGTCTCGTCGACGTTCGGCACTCCGACGGTGATCGAGGTCAGTCGGTGGAGCGGCATCGTTGCCGTCCTTTCCGCCGTACGGCTGCGAGTGGTTCGGGCCGGTCAGGCCGTGGGGGCCACCAGTCGGTGACGCATCTCGCCGACGCCGCGGACGTAGCTCACGAGCTCGTCGCCCGCCTGCAGCCAGCGCTGCGGGGTCCGGCCGAGGCCGACGCCGGAGGGAGTGCCGGTGAAGAGAACATCACCGGGCAACAGCGGAGTGACCGCGGACAGCCGGGCGATGAGTTCCGGTACCGGGAACACCATGTCGCGCGTATGACCCTTCTGTACCTGCTCTCCGTTGATCAAGCAGCCCAGTTCCAGGTTGTCGCGGTCGGGGAGTTCGTCCGGGGTCACCAGCACCGGGCCGATCGGACCGAATCCCGGGTACGACTTGCCCAGACTGAACTGAGGGGCCGGGCCCGCGCTCTGCAGAACACGCTCGGAGATGTCCTGGCCGACCGACACTCCGGCGACGTACGACCAGGCTTCCTCTGCGCTCACGCGGTGGGCATGTCGACCGATCACGACGACCAGTTCCACCTCCCAGTCCACATGGCCCTCAGGCATGACGATCTCGCCGAAGGGGCCGGCCAGGGAGGACACGAACTTGGTGAACACCGGGGGGTGCTCAGGCACCGCGAAGTCCGACTCGGCGGCGTGATCGGCGTAGTTCAGACCGATCGCGAAGACCTGCCGCGGTTGGGGAGCCGGATTGCCGTAGGTCTCCTCGGAAGCTTCGTGAGCTCCATCGGGACGGGCTCCGGCCGCGAAGGCCAGGACCTCGTCCCATCGCTCGTAGGCCAGCTGGGGATCTGCGGGCAGCTTCCCGTCGCTCGCGGCGTTGAGGTCAAGGACTCGGCCAGGAGCAATCACCTGGTGGAGCCGACCGGAGAGGGTGGCGAATCGCACGCATCTGCTCCTTTGACGGGGCCGGCCGAATATTCGGCCGCGCCGGCTTCGCTGTCGGTGAAACATGTCTACGCCGGTGGTGTCGAAACGTCAATAAACTTTCGAAAGTTATTGAGGTATTCGTTTCTCTGTGTACAGTGTGGGCATGGCCAAAGAGAAAGCGTCCAGGACGCGGACCGACGAGATGCACCGCAAACTGCGCGGCGACATCCTGGGCGGCCGGTTGGTGCCCGGTGCGCGCCTTAAGTTCCCGGAGCTGAGCGAGAACTACGGCGTCAGTGTCGGAGCCGCCCGCGAGGCGTTGACGCGGCTCGCCTCCGAGGGACTGGTCAAGAGCCAGCCTCATCTGGGCTACATGGTCACGCCGCTGTCCCACGAGGATCTGGCGGACCTGACCCGTGCCCGGGTCGAGATCGAGTCCCTCGTTCTGCGGATGTCCGTCCTGGAGGGCGACGTGCACTGGGAATCACGCGCGATCGCCGCCCACCACGTGCTGGAGCGGGCCCCCTTCCTGAGCGACGAGGACCCCGACCACCCCACCTACGAGTGGGAGGTCGCGCATGCCGCGTTCCACATGGCGCTGATCGACGGATGCACGAATCGCCGGCTCCTGGACGTGGCGCGTTCCCTGCGCGACGAGGCCGAGCTGTACCGGCAGTGGTCCGTCTCCTTCGGCCAGGAGCCGGACCGGGACCTGCCCGGCGAACACCGCGCACTGCTGGACGCCACGGTCGGCAGGAACGCCGATCTGGCCGCCCACCTGCTGCGCGACCACATCGCGCACACGGCCCAGCTGCTGATCAGCGTCGCCACGGACGAGCCCCTCGTGGCGGGCGAGCGACGCACGAACCGATGACGCCGTGTGTCCGTGCTCCCGGCAGCATCCCGGGGGCCGCCACGAAGCAGCCCTGATCATTCCCGACCCGCGAAGGACGAACCCACATGGACGTCGGTCTCCTCCTCCTGCGCCTGTTCATCGGCGCCCTGCTGGCCGGCCACGCCCTGCAGAAACTCACCGGTGCCTTCGGCGGGGCCGGTCCTGCCCGCACCGGAGCGCTCTTCGCGTCCTGGGGGCACCGGCCGGGCACGGCGATGGCCGTGGTGGCCGGGCTGTCCGAAGCGGCCGGCGCGACCCTGCTCGTCCTCGGACTGGGCACCCCGCTCGCGTCCGCCGCCGTCGTCGGCACGATGACGGTGGCCGCACTGGCCCTCGCGAACAACGGCCTGTGGGCCGTGCGCGGCGGATCGGAAGTACCCCTGCTGTACGCGATCGCCGCAGCGGTCCTCGGCTTCACCGGACCCGGGGCCTACTCCCTCGACGACGCGCTCGGCCTCACCCGCTTCTCCGGCGTGGCCTGGGGCGCGTCCGCACTCGGCCTCGGCCTGCTCGCCGGTCTGCCGGTCGCCGCACGGGCCCACCGGCTGCGCCATGTGGACCTTCCCTCCCCGAGCTAAGGAATCACCAGCATGGACAAGCGCTGCTCCACGGCCGCGCAGGCCGTGGCCGACGTCCCGGCGGGCTCCCGCGTCGCGGTCGGTGGCTTCGGGCTCGTCGGCATACCCGCAACCCTGATCAAGGCTCTGGTCGACCGGCCCGAGGCCCGGGACCTGGAGATCGTGAGCAACAACTGCGGCGTCGACGACTGGGGGCTCGGACTACTGCTCTCGGCAGGCCGGATCCGCCGCATCGTCGCTTCCTACGTGGGCGAGAACAAGGAGTTCGCCCGCCAGTACCTCGCGGGAGAGCTGGAGGTCGAACTGACCCCGCAGGGCACACTCGCCGAGCGGCTGCGCGCCGGCGGAGCGGGTATCGCCGCTTTCTACACCCGCACCGGTGTGGGTACCCAGGTCGCCGAAGGCGGTCTGCCGTGGCGCTACGACGGCGTCGGCGGAGTCGCCGTGGCCTCGCCCGCCAAGCCCGTCGCTGCGTTCGACGATCGCGAGTTCGTTCTCGAACGGGCGCTTTCCGTCGACGTCGCCCTGGTCAGGGCATGGCGAGGTGACCGCCACGGCAACCTCGTCTTCCGTCGCAGCGCCCGCAACTTCAACCCGCTGTGTGCCCGTGCCGCCCGGCTGACGATCGCCGAAGTGGAGGAACTCGTCGAGCCCGGGCAGATGGATCCCGACGCGATCCATCTGCCCGGCATCCACGTCGACCGGGTCGTCACGCTCGCCCCCGACGACGCGCTGGACAAACGCATCGAGAAGCGGACCGTGACCGCCAGGTCCGAGGAGAGCAGGTAACCGTGTCCTGGAGCAGGAACGAGATGGCGGCCCGCGCCGCCCTGGAACTGCCGGACGGCGGTTACGTCAACCTCGGCATCGGGCTGCCCACGCTCGTGCCCAACCACATCCCGCCCTCGGTGGAGGTCGTGCTGCAGTCGGAGAACGGCATCCTGGGCCTGGGCCCCTACCCGGCGCCGGATCAGGTCGACCCGGACCTGGTCAATGCCGGCAAGGAGACCGTCACCCTGCTGACCGGGGCCAGTACGTTCGACTCCGCGGACAGCTTCGCGATGATCCGCGGCGGACGGATCGACGTGGCCGTGCTCGGCGCCATGCAGGTGTCCGCCACGGGAGACCTTGCCAACTGGACCGTCCCCGGCGCCATGATCAAGGGCATGGGCGGAGCGATGGACCTCGTCCACGGCGCGCGCCGCATCGTCGTCCTCATGGAGCACGTCACCAAGGCAGGAGCGGCCAAGCTCCTCCCGGAGTGCACCCTGCCGCTGACCGGCCGAGCCGTGGTCGACCGCGTGATCACCGACCTCGGCGTCCTCGACGTCACCCCGGACGGGTTCGTCCTTGTCGAGACTGCACCCGGCGTCGACCCCCGCGCACTCCAGGCGGCCACCGGAGCCCCGGTCCGCGTGGCAGCCCTGACCGCGCAGGAGAAGAAGTGACCAGAATCGCGGTGCTCGGCACCGGGGCCAACGGCGGCTCGATCGGTGCCGACCTGACCCGGGGCGGGCTGGACGTGACCTTCGTCGAACAGTGGCCTGAGCATGTCGCCGCGATGCGCAGGCGCGGCATCCGGGTCCAGATGCCCGACGCCGACGAGTTCACGGAGGTACGCGCCTTCAACCTGTGCGACGTGGCCACCCTGCGCGAACGGTTCGACGTCGTCCTCGTACTGGTCAAGGCCTACGACACCCGTTGGGCATGCGAGCTGATCAAGCCCCTTGTCGCGGAGGACGGGGTCGTGGTCGGCATCCAGAACGGCATGACCCTGGACACGATCGTCGACGTGATGGGCGCCGACCGCTCGCTCGGTGCCGTCATCGAGATCGCGTCGACCATGTTCGAGCCGGGGCTGGTGCGCCGCGACACCCCGCGCTCACAGTCGTGGTTCGCTGTCGGAGGACTCACCACGGTGGCTCAGGACAAGGCCTCCGACGTGGCACGGCTGCTGCGCAGCTCCGGCACTGTGGAAGTGTCCGACGACATTCTCTCCTCGAAGTGGATGAAGCTCGTCGCCAACTGCACGGAGCTGGTCACCTCCGCCGTACTCGATCTGACCGTGCACGAAGCTGCCGAGATCCCCGGGATGCGGGATGTCATGATCGAGGCGGGCAACGAAGCCGTACGCACCGGACTCGCGCTCGGCCGCACGATCCGCCCCGTGCTCGGGCTCACCGCCCAGGACGTCGCCGACGCAGAGAAGGTCGCGACCGTGCTCTTCGACATCGTCCACGACAGGTTCGTCACCCCCGGCCAGCAGACCACCGTGCTGCAGGACTGGATCAAGGGCCGGCGCAGCGAGGTCCATCAGATCAACGGACACGTCGCCGCCGAGCGAGCCCGGCTGGGCGGACGGGCGCCGGTCAACGAGCGCGTAGTCGAGGCCGCGCGCCGGATCGAGGAACGCGAGATCGCACCGGGGCCCGAGGCCGCGGCCCTGCTGCTTGCGCCGGGGCACGGCCGCTGAGGGGAAGGGGCTGAGCGGCGGTCCGCGTGACGAGGGCCCAGGTGTGACTGTTCAGTCACACACAGATAACGTGGCTTGCTGTCCGCAGAGGCACGCAGGGTCGCCGTACTGGAAGCAGGGCTCGGAGGCTTCGCCGAGTCTCGCTACCGGGGGACCCTGGTGTCTGCTGTCGCCACCGCCGCCGGGATCCCTTCGGCCCACCTCTTCCGGCTCTTCCCCGCCAAGGTCCATCTGTTCAACGCGACCGCGCACGTGTGCTTCGACCGCATCCTTCAGGCGCTGAGCGACAGCGTGGCGGTGTTGCCCGCCGCCGGCTCGGAGGAGGTTCTCTCCGCGATGGCCGACGCGTACACAGCGCTGATTGCCGACCGGAGGCTCCTCATGCTCCAGGTGTCCGCGCCGGCGGCGAGCGACGACCCGGCCATCCGGGAGACGCTGCGCACCAAACAGGCGCGGCTCGCCGAGTATGTGGCCGATCGCTCCAAGGCGCCGCAGTCGCAGATCCAGATGTTCTTCGCTCGCGGTCAACTGCCCCACATGGTGGTCGCGCTCGGCATCGAGTCCTCACGGGAGCCGTGGGCGGCGTACCTGACCGAGGGTTGGTGCACACGCCGCCCGAGCGCTGACCGCGCGGGCTGTCGGTGGGCACATCGATGATCCGCATCTTCCAGGCCCGTTCGCGGGCCCTTTCTTCGCGGAGTGAAGCATGACTGGCCAATCACACACTGTCCGGGGAGTGCCACCCACTACCCGCCGCCGCGCACCGCCGAGGGGTTGACAGCGTTCGCCGCGCTGGCCACCGCGCAGCTCATGGTGGTCCTGGACTCGTTGATCACCAACGTCGCCGTGCCCACGATCCAGGACGGTCCGAGTCTGAGCGGCGTCCAGCTGTCCTGCCGGGGGCGACGGCTATCTCGTGGCCTTTGGCGGGCTGCTGTTGCCGGGCAGCCGGCTCGCCGACGTGCTGTGCCGCCGGGCCGTGTTCCTGGCGTCTCCGGGTTCATGCACCTGACCGCGAGCGTCGCCGGCACCCACATCATTGAGCACGCGGCCATCTCCTGGCCCTGCAGGAAACCAACCTTCCCTACGAGGTCACCCCCGAGGCGGACACCGTGGGTGCCTACGAGTTCCGCGGCAAACTCACCTCCGCGATGACCGCACAACCCAAGGAAGAACCGTCCACGGGTGACGTGCACTTCTTCAGCTATTGGACCGTCTCGGAGCAGGTGACCGGGCCCCGCACGTCACCTGGATCCCTGTCGATCCGCGGGCCGCCCTGCACGTCACCAACGCCTACGACACCCCTGACGGCAGGGGCGTACTCGATGGCCCCGCCTACGACCGGGCGTCCTAAAGGGTGTTGCATAAGGCTGCGAACTGGGCATCTCCGGTGTATGGCTGGGGTGCTGAGGGCTGAACGCGTGTGGGTGGAGACGTTCACGAGGCTGCGGTGGCAACAGTTCGGGCGGCTGCTGAAGGCAGTGCGGGAGCGGGGTGGCAACGGCACCCTGCGGGGTCGGCCATGGGCTCTGCCGCTGGCTGAGCGGGTCCTGATCGTGTCTGTCTACTACCGCACGAACCTAACCATGCGACAGCTCGGGCCGCTCTTCGGCGTCTCGTCCTCGACCGTGTGCCGGGTGATCCAGAAGTTGGGTCCGCTGCTCGCGGTGGAGCCCGTGGCCCGCCCGGCCGGTGCGGCGGACCGGTTGTGGATCGTGGACGGCACACTGATCCCGGTCCGCGACCGCAAGGTCGGAGCGTCCAGCCGCAACTATCGGTTCTCGGCGAATGTGCAGGTGATCGTGGACGCGGACACCCGGCTTGTCATTGCGGCAGGTCGTCCGGTGCCGGGCACCACTGCGGATGCGCATGCCTGGCGGGCCTCCGGACTGGCCGAACACTGCCAGGACGTGACCGTGCTCGCCGACGGCGCCTATCTCAACTGCGGCATGGTCACCCCGCACCGCAAACGTCCCCGACGCGCGCTGCTGCCAGGCGAGGAGGCCGACAACGCGGACCACCGCACTGTGCGGGCCCGGGTGGAACATGTCATCGGCCGCATGAAGAACTACAAGATCCTCCGCGACTGCCGCCAGCACGGCGACGGCCTCCACCACGCCGTCCAGGCCGTCGCCCACATGCACAACCTGGCCCTCGCATCATGACCAGAAGACTGTCATCACGGGCCTTGACCTGCCCAAACGCGGCCTTATGCAACACCCTTTAGGAGACGTCCCGGAAGTGGTGGATCGGTGCACCGGGCCATCCCCTCGCCCCCGTCACCGGTGCCATCGCCACCAGGTGGGTGCTCGATTCCGCCACCAGCACCGCCACTGAGGAGAGCCTCGACGACGTCGCCACCGACTTCCCCACCATCAACCAGGCTTACACCGGGCGGCTTTCCCGCATCAGTTACTCCGTCGCCTTCCCTGGGGCGGGTCTGGAGGAGTTCGCGATCGTCAAACTCGACACCGCCACCGGCAAGCGCCTCGGGCACCGGCCCGGGCCCCACCGGCACGCCGGCGAGGCCGTGTTCGTGCCCGCCGACGGCGCCACCCGCGAGGACGACGGCTACCTGCTGACCATCGTCAGCGACCTCAGGGCCGACGCTTCCCAGCTCCTCGTCCTGGACGCTCAAGACCTCACCTCCGTCGCCGAGGTGCATCTGCCGCGTCGCGGCCCCAGCGGCATTCACGGATCATGGATCGCTGCCGACCGACTCACTGAGTAGTCGGACCTGCAAAGCGTGACGCGGCCCACATCACATCCTTTTCGCATCCCCCTGTAAGAAGTGCTCCTCTGCGCGCATTGCTTGGTAAGAGAGCCGATATGAGGGGACGGCGCGTGACCCATGCCCAACGTTTCCGGGACATCTATGAGGAGTGCTATCCGCGCGTCCTCGCCTACACCACCAGCTTGGTGGGACGGCAGGTAGGAGAGGACATCACCAGCGAGACGTTCACCGTGGCCTGGCGGCGGGTGCGGGACATACCGCAGCCCGCGCTGCCCTGGCTGCTGGGAGTGGCTCGCAACCTCGTGCGTGAGATGCGTCGCCGGGACAGCCATCAGTACATGCTCGCCGCCGAGGAGGCACGGCGCATCGGTAGCGGCGCTCGGGCCGAGGTCGGTGATGTCGCGGCGGACGTGACCGACCGGGCGGCCGCGTTGCAAGCCTTGGCGGGTCTGTCGGAGGCCGATCGGGAGCTGCTGACGCTCATCGCCTGGCACGGGCTGACCACCAAGCAGGCCGCACGGGTGTTGGGCTGCACCACCGCGACGCTGACCGTCCGGCTGCACCGGGCCCGCCGCCGCCTGGAGAAGGCCCTGGACCAGGCGTACGTGGCAGACGCGGACAGGGTGCCGGGACCGGCGTCCGCGCAGAACACAGCATCCGTGCGGCGGATCGATCCGCCACCTCCCGTACAGGCACCGCAGCAGCAGAACCACCCCCACGGCACTGACCGCAAAGGAGCACTCACATGAAGAACATCCACGAACGGTCCGGGCGGCCCGATGCCCTGCAGGCGCTCACGGATGCCCGGCCCGACGAACTGGATCCGTGCAGGCTGGCGAACGCCCCGCGGCAGCGCGAGGATCTGGCACTCATCCTGGCCGGAGCGACGGACCTTCCCGCGGCGCGCTCCCGAGTACGGGGGCCGCTGTGGGGCGGCATCCGACCGCTCGGCGCCGTCGTGGCGCTGACCGCGGTCGCCGCGTCCACAGTGGTGGTCACCACGCTCGACTGGAATCCTTCGGGTGGGCACGCGGACGCGGCTCCGCCGTCCTCGTCCGCCGCCGCGAAGCCGGGCGCCGACGGTGCCGTGCGCATGGACGGTCGCCTCGAACTGCTCAGCGTGGCAAAGAAGGCGGAGGCGCCGGTCGCCGAAGGCACGTACTGGCAGACCACCACGCACTCGCAGGACGTGAACGTCGTCAGCGCGAAGGGAGACGAGGAGCAGCTCTTCGCCGTGCGCACCACGTCGAGCGCCGAGTGGTCGGTGGGAGTGCGCCCGGGAACCCGGAGTCTGATGGTCTCGGGTCTGGACGGCGTGACCGAACCTCGCACCAAGGCGGACGAGGCACGCTGGCTGGCCGCCGGCTCACCCACCACGGTGGAGGCCGCCGCCAAGAAGGCCGACAATCTGGCCACGCTGGGTTACACCATGGGAACCCGGCCGCCGATGGTCATGCGCACGGATGCCGACGACAAGATCTACGCCCTCGGCCCGCAGAACATCACCTATCAGGACGTGCGTGAACTGCCCGCCGACACTGGGGAGTTGCGTCGACTGCTGGAGAAGCTGTACGCGCGGGACAGCGGGGCCGAGGCCGGCGACGGCCGCAATGCCTATGTGCTGCGGCAGGCGGCCAACCTCATCACGATGCCGGTGAAGCCTGCCGTCCGGGCGGCCGCGTACCGGGTGATGGCGGAACTGCCCGGCGTCCGCGCACTGGGACGCGTCACCGATCCGCTGGGGCGCGAGGGTGTCGGCTTCACCTTCCCCGGCACTGCGTCGACTCCGCTGGGACGTGTGGAGCAGCGGCTGGTCGTGGATCCCTCCACGGGCGAAATGCTCGCCGAGCAGAGCGTGCTGGCCGAACCGTCCGCCAGGGCCGAAGAGGCTGGTCTCGACGCGGGCACCACGGTGAACTATTCGGCGACGATTCGGATGGGCTGGGGCGAAGACCAGATCACGGTGCCGAAGAACGCCCGGCGTTGAGCGCGAGCGGCCCGGCCGGACATCAGTCAGTAGGAGCACTGGATCCAGTGACAGCACAGGATCCGGTAGGAGCGCAGGAGAAGATGACCACAGCAGTACGACGACCCGTAGGACACTCCGTGCGACGGTTGGCTCTACCCGCCACCGGCATGGCCACCGCACTTGCGGCCTGCGCCATCGCGCTCACGCCGTACGCCGCACAGGCCCAGTCTCAGCCGCAGGCAGGGACAGTAGCCATTCAGCAGGCCGCCCCCGCGGATACCCCCTGGAAGCTGGCGTTGCCGCTGTCCGGGGCGGATTCGACCGACTTCTACGACGTCACCGCGACGGACCCTGACGATGCGTGGGCGGTCGGCGGAAAGATGGATGAGGCCTGGGCCACGGCTCCGGTGGCCAAGCACTGGGACGGTGCCCGGTGGAGTGATGTCCCGACTGCGGGCACCGGCGGAAGATCCGCGCAGTTGGAGACGGTGGCCGCCTCGGGCCCGGACGACGTCTGGGCGGCGGGGACCTACACCGACATCGAGATCGGCGCCGCCGCTTCACTTGGAGCCCGGCTGCCGGACACGCTCCTGAAGCGCCTGCCGGCCACCCTGGCCAACCGGCTTGAGGAGGGCTCCGCGCTCCCCGAGGCCGCAGACCCGATCGTGCTCCAGCACTGGGACGGCGCTCACTGGAAGCAGGTCTCGCGTCCGGCACCCGCCGAGGGCTCGCTCCGCTTCGTTTTGGACCTGAAGTCGGTGAGCGCCGACTCCGTATGGCTCACCACCTTGGACTGGAACCCGGCAGCGGACCCCGCCGAGCCGGACAAGGCGTACTCGGGGCAGCTGGAGCACTGGGACGGGCGCACGTGGAGCCGTACGGAACTGCCGCAGGCGCCGGACGGCAGGCCCGTACAGCCGTTCAGCATCACCGGCACCGGCCCCGACGACGTTTGGGTCAGCGCCCTGACCGAGACGGGCGCCGTGGCCACGCCCCTGCTCTACCACTTCGACGGCCGCCACTGGACGGTGCGCGGTATTCCCGTCCCTTATGAGTACGGCTCCGGCTGGGTGGCCAACCACGTTGTGGCGACCCGGCGCGGAACGGTCCACGTGTTCGGCAAGACCAACGACCCGCAGGTGCCCAGCGGGCTGCTCGCCATGCGCTGGGACGGGCGTAGCTGGAGGGAACTGACGACCCCCGGGGTCGACGAGGTCAATGCCTCGGGCTCGGACGGTGCGGGCGGTGTGTGGGTCGCGGGCTGGCGTCCGCAGGGCAGCGCCCACGCGGTGTTCTCCCGCTGGAACGGCACCATCTGGACCGAGGAGGAGCTTCCCGGGGAACTCACCTCGACGAGCGAGGGCAGCACGGTCTTCGACATCGAAGGAATTCCCGGCACCCGGGCCGTACTGGCAGCGGGCAACGCCGCATGCGAGAGCCTGACAGGCGCGTGCGGACTGCTGGCCGCACGCGGCTCCCGCTGACGGGGGAGTCCTGACGGGAGGAGAC